>JBILGV010000143.1:0-9341 GCA_044350865.1 Pseudanabaena sp.
GTTGTCAATACCCGCTGTTTATCGTCAGTGTGCAGTATGTTCTACAGATTTTTGGGAAGCTTACGCAGAAGTGTTGCCTAGTAAACGACATCAAGCTGTTGGAAAGGAAACAGGTAATACCAACTATTTTGAGAGAGTTAACAACACTTTCCGTCAAAGAATTGGAAGATTAGTGAGAAAGATAATGTCTTTCTCCAAGAAGTTGAAAAATCATATTGGCGCTATTTGGTACTTCATACATCATTATAATGTTTTGATTGCAGTCCAAACATTTCTTTGATCACTACCGAAAATAGATCGTTAATGCGATCGCCTAGAAATCATGACTTACGGTAATAGCGATCGCCTTGATGAGATTGATTATTGATGCGATCGCCTAGAAATCACGACTCACGGTAATAGCGATCGCCTTGAGAAGATAGATTGTTAATGCGATCGCACTTAACTAAAGTGGAATCTACGATATTTTTTTATTGGTAAAATTATTAAACTACAATTGCATTACAAATAGAAGTTATGCCTAAAATCTTAGAACTCAAAACTGAAGTAACCAAGTTCAAACAGTGGCAACCGCCCCACGAGCAAAGGAATGGTGAATGGGAATGTGACTACGATCAATGGGATGATCTTTGGGCAGCAGCGAAATCTGCTATTTTTCGATTCAAGGATGGTGACATTCCAGACGATGTTGCAAACGACTTGCTCTTCGCAATTGGACGAGACAATGAAACAGAACTTATTCGGGAACATCTCATCGAATTTCCGCTCCTGTTGTCAAAGTTAGCCAAACATGTTATTCCTAGCCAAGACAAAGACGCGAAGTGGCAGATTGCCGTGTCAGTTAGCGAAGCAAAACTCTACAATGCGGCAGATCTCATTCGTCCATTTCTTTTCGATGAATACGAGTATGTACGTCGGCGTTCATTGATGGCTATTGCACCATTCTCGCCATCTGAAGCCGAGGAAATCGCCATTACCAATCTGCGCGAGAAAAATGAGTACACAAGAATCGCTGCCTTGCATGTCCTGCACATGGTTGATTCCCCTAAACTCAAGGAATATCTCGAATGCCATGCGTCCGATCCGAGCGAGTACGTCCGAAAGAATGTTCAGAGTCTAAGTTTAGATCTCGCCTAGAAATCACGACTCACAGTAATAGCGAGCGCCTTTATGAAGATAGATTGTTGGTGCGATCGCACTTGACTTAAAGTATGACTCTGCGGTAATTTGTCTCCAGTGAAGTAATTAAACCGCAATTGCGTTAAAACTATAAGTTAAGCGTCTCAAGAGCCATCCTCCCACAGCAATAGCTATATCGATCACGATCACTTTCTCTCAAGTCAACAATTTGTCGTCAGGGCAAAAAATGAATCCACGAATCATCTTTGTCGATGTAGATGACACACTCATTCGATCAGTCGGAGTGAAGAGAATACCAATGCCCAGAGTTGTTGCCGCAGTTCGCACTTTGTACGAAGAAGGAGCAGAGCTATACCTATGGAGTTCTGGTGGAGCCGAATACGCTCGTTCTTCAGCAGCAGAACTTGGTCTCCAAGAATGTTTCGTGGCATTCCTACCAAAACCACACGCCTACATTGATGACCAGTCTGTCCAAGAATGGCGCTTCTGCCAGCATGTATTGCCACCCAATGCCGCAGATGCCTAACCCTTCAATAAAATAGAAATAATTGTTAAAAGCGATCGCCTAAAAATCACGACTCATAGTAATAGCGATTGCCTCTAGGAGATAGATTGTTGATGAGATCGCCTAGAAATCATGACTCATAGTAATAGCGATCGCCATAATCAAAAAATTTAATTTGTCTGTTGACACTAAACCGTCCAGACGGTATAGTTATTTTCAAGACAACTTGATTGTCTTAATTTTTTAGTATTCGAGCAGAAGGTTATGGCAGAGGTTTTAGAGGTAGGCAAGCGATCGCGATCGGCGACGCGAGAATCACTGCTTAATGCGGCTGGTGAAGTCGTTTTGCGCTTTGGGGCTGATGCTTTGACCCTTGAGGCAGTTGCTAAAGAAGCAGGTGTAAGTAAAGGCGGATTGCTCTATCATTTCCCTAATAAAGAAGCTCTACTGACGAGTATGGTCGCAAACCTGATCGCCGAGTTCGAGCAGTTATTAGAGATAGAACTCGTTCGCGAAGGCGATCTCACCGCCAAAGGTGCTTGGTTACGAGCTTACATCAGGGCTGGAGATATATTCGATCGCCAGAATGCCGCAATTCAGTCTGGATTATTAGCGGCTGTCGCTAAGGATAGTAAACTCCTCCAACCATATCAAGAAGCTTCTATATGCTGGAATCAGAAAGCCTGTAATTGTGGTATTGCGCCACTCAAGGCAGGGATAATTCTCTTAGCTGCGGATGGACTTTCTTGGAATCAGTTACTAGGGCTTAACTGTATTTCTGATGAAGAGCGATCGCAGGTGATCGGGGAACTCATTCGGATGACCTATGCGGATGAATGAAGCTTGCTAAATTTCTTTGAAATGGATTAGTAAAATATGACATCTCAATCTTTCTTTAACTCCCGCCATCTTTGGCTTGGGGGAATTTTCCTTGCGACTCTAGCTACAGGAATTTCTATTTATAGCGTTGTCTCTTTGAGCAAGCCCAATATTACCAATAATACTTCAGCGATCGCTAGTGCGCCTCTGCCCGTAACTGCCCTAGGTCGATTAGAACCAGAAGGAGAAGTCATGCGTTTAGCGGCTCCTGTTGCCCTAGATGGCGATCGCCTAAAGGAATTGCGTGTCCAAGTCGGCGATCGGGTAAAAGCAGGGCAGATTATCGCTGTGCTAGATGCGAGCGATCGCTTTGCCGATGAAGTGACACAAGCTAAGGCTCAGGTGGAGATTGCTCAAGCAGAACTCGCAAGGGTTAGGGCTGGCGCAAAACAATCGGAAATTCAAGCTCAGGAAGCAACCATCGTGCGCTTGCAAGCGGATTTACGCGGTGGCGACTCGGCTCAATCTGCGACGATTTCCCGATGGCAATCGGAAGTTCGCACTGCCGAAACAGAGTTGGCGCGTTTTCAACAACTCTATGCCCAAGGCGCAGTTTCCTCTTCAGTTTTGGATACTAAACGCCTCACTGCGGAAACAACTCGCGCTCAGTTACAGGAAGCTCTGAGCAATCGCGATCGCCTTGCTAATACCCTCCAAGCCCAAGTTCTTGAAGCAACTAGCACTCGCGATCGCATTGCCGAAGTGCGCCCTGTAGATATTGCCACCAAAGCTAGAGAAGTAGACAGTGCGATCGCCGCTCTCAATCGGGCGGAGACGAACCTTGCTCAAGCCTATATTCGCGCTCCAATGGATGGACAAATCCTCAAAATCCGCACGCGATTAGGGGAAAAGGTTAGCAATGATGGCATTGTCGAACTAGGAGCAACCGATCGCATGGTTGCCGTGCTGGAAGTCTATCAAACGGAGATCGATCGCGTCAAAGTCGGACAATCCGCCACGATTTCAGGACAATCTTTTCAAGGCGAAGTAAAAGGTATAGTTTCGCAAGTTGGTTTGCAAGTTGAACGTCAACGACAAGCAACCAATCAAGCAGGAGAGAATCTCGATCGCCGTATAATTGAAGTCAAGGTACGTTTAAGCCCAGAGGATAGCCGCCGCGTAGCTGCCTTTACCAACTTGCAAGTACAAGGCAAGATTCAGCTTTCATCCACAAATTAATATCATCAGGAGGTCTATTTATGAATATTCTCAATGACAAAATGAATGTTAGAAATGAAGAGCCGCAAATCCTTTCTCTTCAACAATCTCAAATTTCTGTTGCTGCAAAAATGATGGCGACAACCTTCTTTCCCGATCCCCTATCTTGCTATCTTCTTCCCAATGAAAGCGATCGCTTAGGAATCCTCGAAAAAGTTTGGAGCAAGACGATCAAGCAAGATTTCCCTTTAGGGCATGTCTATTGCAGTCATCAGGAGCATAGCGATACTTCCGCTTCGCTCGGCAATCCTCAACTGTTAGGGATTGCTAGTTGGTTGCCTCCTAGTGCTAAGTCACTTTCATTATTACAATCACTTCCCTTGATTTTCGAGGTATTGCTACAGAGTGGTTTTCTTTCCACAAGTCGAATACTCAATACCTTGACTAAAACGGAAGCCTATCGCCTGCGTGACTGTCCGACACCGCACTGGTATCTGGATGGATTAGCTGTATCACCGAACGCGCAAGGCAAAGGGATTGGCAGTCTGCTATTGCAGCCTATTTTGCAGCAAGCCGATCGCCAAGGTGAAATTTGCTATCTCTTTACTTCCACCCCTCGCGCTGTAAAATTCTATCAACGACATGGATTTGTAGTGCGAGAGGAACTGCGAGTTCTCAAGGATGCGCCGCCCCTATGGATGATGATGCGATCGCCAAATTACAGCGAGTTTGGACTGATCAAATAAGATGACAACATACTCATAAGTTCTTGTTCGAGTTCGCCATTCTTGAGCAGATTAGGGCGATCGGCGATCGCATCATAGAGTAAGGCTTTGATTGTGTGGCTAACAATGAAAACTGTTACATCTAGATTTTTGGGTCGCAATTGATCGCGATGTGGAGCGAGAAATGAGTAGAACATTTGCTCAATTCTGGCATCATCTAGTTTTTGCATCTCCTCACTGCGGGGAACCTGTTGGTGCAGGATGCGATAGAGTTTAGGGTTCACCGCATAAGCCGCTAAAACCGCTTTGATAATCTGCTGAAGTACTTCTAGGATTGAGCGATCGCCTAGCCCTTCTAGATGGTGTTGCGCTAACTGCGCCATCTCGTTCGCATGATGCTCTCCCAAAGCATAAAGCAACGCCGCCTTATTGGGAAAGTATTGGTACAGTGAGCCAACACTCACACCTGCAAGTTCCGCGACTCGATTTGTGTTGAATTTATCGTATCCCTCTTCGGTCAAAATGCGAGTTGTGGCGATGAGAATAGCGCTAACAGTTGCTTGAGAACGCTCCTGTTTTGGTAATTTACGCGGCTTTTGTAAGGGTTTGGTCATATGTTAAAAACATCAAAAAAAGTTCAAAAAAGGCGAGTTGTCAGGCACTCTAAAGTAGCTATAAAATACGAGCAATTACTCACATTATATCAGGCAAGTCTCTCGATTTGTTGTAAAAAGGAAGGACTGTTTATGCGAATTGCGATTATTTCTCTAGGAAGTCGAGGCGATGTTCAACCCTATATTGCTTTGGGTAAAGGATTGCAAAAGGCAGGGCACATCGTGCGAATGGCAACCCATGAAAACTTTGAATCCCTGATCAGTTCGCATGGGCTAGAGTTTTCCCCAATGACTGGGAATGTACAGGAATTCATGGAAACGCCAAAGATGCGAGAGTTAACGGAAAAAGGGGATTTTTTCGCGATTAACGCGGAAGCGACAAAAGCAACTAAACGTGCTGCTGTTGACTGGGCGAAAGATAGTTTGATAGCTTGTCAGGATGTGGATCTGCTGATTACAGGTGTAGGTGGCTTATTCCTCAGTCTTGCGCTTGCGGAAAAGTTCAATCTACCATTGCTTCAAGCCTATATCTTTCCATTTACACCGACAAAAGCCTTTCCCGCGATCCTATTTCCGAAATCATTAGCAAAACTCGGTAGATATGTTAATTGGTTGTCCCATGTTCTATTTCGACAGATCATGTGGCAAGGAACCCGCCAAGGTGATGAATTAGCAAGAAAACAAGTTTTGGAACTCCCTGCTGCCCCGTTTTTAGGTGCTTACAATTCCCCACATTTGCAGCGTTTTCCTGTTCTCTATGGGTTTAGTCCATCGATAATTAATCCACCCTCCGATTGGCAAAATACCCATGTCACTGGATATTGGTTTTTAGATGAAGATCCCAGTTGGACTCCATCTAAAAACTTGATGGATTTTTTACTTGAGGGAGCGCCACCTGTATTTATTGGCTTTGGCAGCATGGGGAATCGTAACCCAGAGGCAACAGCCGATCTCGTTTTAAAAGCGATCGCGATCGCAGGGCAACGCGCTATATTGCAATCTGGTTGGGGCGGGTTGAGTAAGCGAGATTTACCAGATACGGTCTTTATCGTGGATTCCATTCCCCATTCTTTTATCTTTCCCTATGTGGCGGCGGTAGTCCATCACGGCGGTGCTGGTACGACATCTGCGGCTCTTAGAGCTGGAGTTCCCAGCATTGTGATTCCCTTCTTTGGCGATCAACCATTTTGGGGTAATCGCATTGCTGAATTAGGGGTTGGAACTAAACCAATTCCCCGCAAAAAACTCACTGCGGAAAATCTTGCAAAAGCTATACAAATGGCTGTCACAGATCGCTCAATGTGCGAAACAGCAGCCAGTTTAGGCGAGAAAATTTGGGCTGAAAATGGAATTGCTAAGGCAGTCGCCATCGTCAACCAAATTGAATATTAAAAACTACAGAGAGGATCTATGTTGCGTAAATTGCTGCGAAAAACTCCCCTTGCTTGGCTCCAACTGACTCGTAATAAAGTTCGCTTTATCGTGGCGCTATCAGGTATTGCCTTTGCTGATATCTTGATGTTCGTGCAGATGGGTTTTGAAGGAGCGCTCTATGATTCGGCGATGAAACCCTATCGTGAACTAATTCATGCGGATTTAGCGATCGCTAGTACGCAATTTCAAACTCTCATCTCCACACCTAGTTTTCAACGCGATCGCCTTTACCAAACCCTCGCCCATCCCCAAGTTAAATCCGTTTCTCCGCTCTATATTTCTGTTGCTGGTCAATGGCGCAATCCTGAAACTCGCCAAAATCGAGCGATTCTCATTTGGGGAGTTGATGCAGGTAATCCTAGCGTCAACTTACCCGATCCCGCTCAACAAATTCCGCAGATTCAACAACTCGATCGCGTTCTCTTCGATCGCGCTGGTCGTCCCGAATATGGTGATGTTGCCAATATGTTTATGCAAAAAGGTGAACTGGAAGCCCAGCTAAATAATAAATTAGTGCAGGTTGGCGGGCTATTTGAAGTTGGTTCTTCCTTTGCGGCGGATGGCAATATCATCACCAGTGACGCGACTTTTTTACGTTTATTTCCCGACCGTCGTAGCGATCGCATTGAGATGGGATTAATTCATCTCAAAGAAGGAGCCGACGTGCAGCAAGTAAAAAGGGAACTCGCCAATTTACTATCGGGCGATATGCGCGTGCTGACTACCGAAGAATGGGCAGGTGTTGAAAAAAGCTATTGGGAAACGGGAACGAGTATTGGCTTCATCTTTGGTTTGGGCGTGGCGATGGGCTTTATTGTTGGGATTGTGATTGTCTATCAGATTCTCTATTCCGATGTCTCCGATCACCTTGCGGAATATGCCACTCTCAAGGCAATGGGCTACAGCGATCGCTTTCTCTTGAGTATCCTTTTCCAAGAGGCGATCTTATTAGCCTGTTTAGGGTTTCTGCCCAGTTTCCTACTTTCTGTTGGACTATATCAAGTGACCTACGCCGCCACTATGCTACCCATAAAAATGACAGTAGAACGCGCCGCTTCTGTCTTTGTGATGACTGTGGTTATGTGTACAGTTTCAGGAGCGATCGCCATGCGAAAACTCCAGACCGCCGATCCTGCTGATATTTTTTAAATCTAATTGCTATATTACGATCCCCTATAAAAAATTATGCCATCAACTAGAATCGCTCCTCCAAAAGCTTTATCCTATCATTCTCATCTAACATCCCGTGAGCTTGAAGTTCTATCAATGATTGTCGAAGGGAAAAGTAATCCTCAAATTGCCAAGGAACTCTACCTCAGCACTAATACTATCAAAAGTCATGTGAATGGCATTTTAAATAAACTTAGCGTGAATGATCGGGTTCAAGCCGCAGTTTTTGCCGTTCGGAATCAGTTGATCTAGCCCACAAAAAATTAAAATATCCCATAAAACCATGGAAACAATGACATCTAGCGTAAATTCTAGCTCGATCGCACAAGAACCAGTCATCTCTGCTCAGAATCTCAATCATTATTTTGGCGAAGGTGATTTACGCAAACAGGCGCTTTTTGATATCAATCTCGATATCCATGCTGGCGAAATCATCATTATGACGGGTCCCTCTGGTTCAGGCAAAACCACGCTCTTGACGCTCATGGGTGGTTTGCGATCGGCACAGGAAGGCAGCTTAAAAATTTTAGATCAAGAAATTCGTGGTGCTGACAAAACTGCTCTCATGCAAATCCGCCGCAATATTGGCTATATCTTTCAAGCCCATAATTTGATGACATTCCTTACTGCCAAACAAAATGTGCGAATGTCTCTAGAACTTCATGATGAGGATGGAACTTCCGATCTAGACGGTGCTGCTGCCGCCATGCTGGAAGCAGTCGGACTGGGGCATCGCCTTGATTATTTTCCTGATAGTCTCTCTGGTGGGCAAAAACAACGGGTAGCGATCGCCCGTGCGCTAGTTTCTCAACCTAAAATTGTCTTAGCCGATGAACCTACGGCTGCTCTCGATAAAAAATCGGGTCGCGAAGTTGTGGAACTAATGCAAACCCTCGCCAAACAAAAAGGCTGCACAATTCTCCTCATCACCCACGACAATCGCATCCTCGATATCGCCGATCGCATTGTCTATATGGAAGATGGAAAACTCGTTCCAAATATTGAAATTGGTCATTAATTAAATGCGATTGCCCAGAAATCACGACTCACTGTAATAGCGATCGCCATGCGAAAAATTCAAACCGCCGATCCTGCTGATATTTTCTAATCATTTTTTGAACTTGATACTTGAACTTTATGTCAGCCTTACTTCCATCGCTAATGGCGATCGCGGCTCTCGATAGCCTTAATCCATCGGCGATCGCTTTACAAGTCTATTTGCTAGGAACGCCAAAGCCAATTCCGCGATCAATCGCCTTTGTAATTGGCATATTTTTCGCCTATTGGACATCGGGATTATTGGCAGTATTGGGCTTAGATAGATTAATTCAGACCGTGATTGTAAACTCTGGATTCTCTTTGTCCACGCCATTATTTTATATAATTCAATTTCTGACTGGCATAATTTTATTGATAGTAGGCGTTACTCTCCGAATTCCTACTCAATCTGAACCAGTAAAAGCACCGAAAAAATTAAATTTGGCAAGAGCTTTCCTGTTAGGAATGTCTGTAACAATTTTAGAACTTCCCACCGCTTTACCATATTTCGCAGCGATCGAGCAGATCGTCCGCGCTAACCTAGATCTCCGATCAACTATGAGTATCTTGGCACTGTATAACCTAATTTTTGTCCTGCCACCGAGCGCTCTAATTGTTATCTATCTTTTCTTTCATCGTCAGAGCTTTGCCCTGTCTCTAATTCAGCGCATTAACCGC
>JBILGV010000063.1:0-28655 GCA_044350865.1 Pseudanabaena sp.
TGAAATGTGTCAGTAAGGACAATCCCGTTAAAGGGTTGGTAATGATCCCCCCCAGCCCCCCTTGTGAAGGGGGGAGAATTTGGAGTTTCTTCCTCCCCCTTTTTAAGGGGGATTGAGGGGGATCTCCTCAAATCATGAAAGGCAGCCTCAATATTAATCGCCGCGATGTAATACGCCAACAACACAATCTCATTCGCGTGAAGCTCCTGCCGATACTTCCGTTCCAAATCCTGCGGTGCAATCAAACCATTCTGCAACAACCGCACCATAAAAGTCCCCGTCCCCGTAAACGGATCGAGAATATGCACATTGTCATCCGTCAAACCCACCCCAAACTCCAGACGCAGCGCATCATCCGCACTTCGCACAATAAAATCCACCACCTCCACAGGCGTATACACAATTCCCAACCGTTCCGCCATGCGTGGAAAAGCATTCTTAAAAAACTTATCGTAAAGCTCAATAATAATCTTCTGCTTACCCTCAGCATTATCAATCCCACTCGCTCGCGTCTTCACACTCGCATAAAACTTATCCAAACTCGCAATCTCCTTACCCAACGACTGCCCCTCCAAAGCATCCAGCATCTTTTGCATCGCAATGGAAACAGGATTTAATTGCGTAAACTGATAATCCTCAAACAACGCATCAAATACAGGCTTCGTAATCAAATGCTGTGACAACATCTCGATCGCATCGGACTCACTAATACTGGGATTGAGATTACAACGCAAACCCTCCAAAAAATCATCAAAAGTCTGCCGATGCACACCATCGCGATCGCTTAATAAACCCTTAATCCGAGAAGTATGATTCCCCGCAATCACCGCCACATCCTTCGCCCAATCTTCCCAATAACGGCGATCGCCACATTTGACGACAATCTTGGCATAGATCGCATCGCGCCACTCATCCAATTGCGGAAAATTCAGCGTCATTTGTTTCGCTTTCGGCTGACCATTTCCGACCTTCTCCACATCATCGGACGCGCAACCACCGACACCAATCACATCCACTTGCGGCGGTCTAGTTTCATTCAACTCGATTTTGTTGATAATCGCATTAAAGCGATCGTCATGGGCGCGTAAGGCTTGCAGCACCTGCCAGACTACTTTATACTTCTCATGATCCTTCAGCGCCTCCTCTGGAGTCATGTCCGCAGGAATCCCAATCGGCAAAATAATATAACCGTACTTCTTGCCCTCAGCCCTTCGCATCACCCGCCCCACCGATTGCACCACATCCACGACCGAGTTACGCGGCGACAGGAAAATGACAGCATCCAAAGCAGGTACATCTACCCCTTCCGACAAACATCGCGCATTAGAGAGAATCCGACATATCAAATACTCAAACTTATCCCCTAAATCACGGTTTGAGGTTGCTTCTAGACGAAAGCGATCGAGGATTGCGTGAATGGTGACAGTCATCTTAAATTCTATGAATTTCTAGCGAATCTTAGCATATACCAAATAAAAGGCGATCGCACTGCATAAACTCCCCATTATTCCCCCAAAAGACAGTAGTATAAAATGTTGGCTTACCGATCGCAATGATAGGAGATAGGTTACATGACCATAAATCATGTATTGATTGGAGTCTCTGGAGGCATCGCCGCTTACAAAATTTGCGAAGTTGTTTCTAGCTTAGCTAAACGCGGAATTGAAGTACGAGTAATCTTGACGCGATCGGCGGCGGAATTTGTCACACCCCTCATCTTTGCCACACTCTCCCGCCAACCAGCCTATACCGATGCTGATTTTTGGCAACCGACAAATGGTAGACCGCTACATATCGAATTAGCGGAATGGGCGGATATATTTTTGCTAGCCCCCGTAACTGCCAACACCTTAGCAAAACTCGCCTATGGTATGGCGGATAATTTGCTCACGAATACAGTATTAGCTTCCAATTGTCCGATTCTATTCGCGCCAGCAATGAATACGACCATGTGGCTACAACCCACAGTTCAAAAAAATTGGCACAAATTATTACAAGATTCTCGCTATACCGCGATCGCACCGACAGAGGGAATTCTTGCTTGTGATGCGGTGGGAACGGGAAGGATGGCAGAACCAGAAATGATTCTGGGATATTTAGAATCTTTTTTGTTTACCAAAGGGACGCAAGATTTAAAAGGAAAGAGAGTCTTAGTTAATGCAGGGGGAACTCGTGAGTTTATCGATCCTGTTCGCTTTATTGGTAATCCCTCCACAGGTAAGCAAGGTATAGCGATCGCTCAAGCCGCCCTACATCGCGGCGCAAATGTTACGCTCATTAACGCATCTAATTCTCCTACATCAGAAGGGATAGTGCTGAGATTCGCCGCTTCTGCTAAGGAAATGCACCAAGTCATGCTGGAAGAATTTCCCAAAGCCGATATCACGATCGCGGCAGCGGCTATTGGTGATGTGCGCTCCAAATTTCAAAGCGATCGCAAATTACCGAAATCGGAACTACCTTTAAATCTCGAACTAGAATATATTCCCGACATCGTGGCGGATTTGGTCACGCGCAAGCGCTCTGATCAAATCGTTGTCGGTTTTGCGGCTCAAACAGGAACTGAAGCAGAGGTTCTCGCCGCCGCGCAGGATAAATTACAGAGAAAAGGACTAGATGCGATCGCTGCAAATATGCTGAATACAAGCCAAACAGGTTTTGGAACAGACACAAATCAAGCGACTTTTATCAGCAAAACTGGTCATACAATATCTACTCCCCTCTGCTCAAAATTAGAACTTGCTCATCGGTTATTCGATTTTTTAACTACTTTATAAACAGACTTACACGCGAAGCCTGTGAATCAACACTTATTTAAAAGCGCCGCTTTGCGGCGCTTTTAAATGTTTATCTAGTATCGCAAAGCGCTACATTTATGCGCCAAGTCCCTTAACTGTCTCAAAGAAGAACCGCGCATTATCTTCGGGCGTAGTCGGCAAAATGCCATGTCCAAGGTTCATGATGTGACCCTTATTACCCGCCTTGGCGATTACTTCCAAAATCCTCTCGCGAATATAACTCTGCTCTGCAAATAAAACACAAGGATCGAGATTGCCCTGTACAGCAATATCAGGACCAAAGCGATCGCGTGCTTCAGCAAGATCAACAGTCCAGTCCACACTGACAATATCCACACCAGACTTAGGCATACGGTCAAGCACACCCGCGCTACCGCTAATGTACAAAATCATCGGTGTATTAGGATGCTTTGCTTTTACCTTATCGACAACCATCTTTTGGTAAGGCAATGCAAATGTCTCGTAATCGGTTGGACAAAGATGCCCCGCCCAAGAATCAAACATTTGGACTACTTGAGCGCCACATTCGATTTGGTGAATGACATAAGTACCGACCATTTCGGCAAGCTTAGTCAAAAAGCTATGCACGATCGCTGGCTCTTTATAAGCCATTGCCTTGATCACAGAATAATCCTTAGAACCCTTACCTTCAACAGAATAGGCAGCTAATGTCCAAGGCGCTCCGACAAAACCAAGAATTGTGGCTTGATCCTTAACTTCTTCCTTGATTGCGCTCAGAATATTGCGGATAAAAGGAACAGCCGTATCAGGATCAAACTCGGTCAGTGCGTCAACCTGTGCTTGCGTCCTGATCGGTGACTCGATGATTGGTCCCCTGCTCTCGATGATGTCAAAGTTAATGCCGATACCTGTAAGGGGAGTGAGAATATCGGAAAACATAATCACGCCATCGGGTTGAAAAGCGCGAAATGGTTGCAATGAAATTTCAGCAGCGAGTTCGGCAATTTCCGATCGCTCTCTAAATGTGGGATATTTATCACGCAAATCTCGATATACCTTCATATATCGCCCTGCTTGGCGCATCATCCAGACTGGTGGACGATCTAATACTTCACCTCTTGCTGCCCTTAGCAAGCGATCATTTCCTCCCATAACTAGCTCTTTCCTGTCTTTTGAAACTTTTTTATTATTGTGCCTATGAATTATAGAACGTGAGGTACAACGTGAGGCACATAGCGCCAACAAAGTCAGTGGGGCGCAGGGTATACTCATCGGCTCTATCACAAGGCGATCGCCCTGCCAAATCCTAGAGTTAGACTCAGATTCATGCCAAATTCATGCCAAAACTGACACTTGATTTTGTTTGTTTTGTTTAGATTTTTTGTGGAATCTTGTGGAATATTTAGATCATTTACTTATACTTTCTTTAAGATATGTTATTAATATTTAAGTTAGTAAGGTGTTACAACACCTAAAAATTAATAAAGGTTTTAGCTAACCAAAGGGCTAGGTTTAAAAAACTGTGATTAACGAAGGGGCAAATTCTATTAAGGATGTAGATGTAGAAGAGACATTGGCAAAAGATTTACCTTCGGCTGAGATAAATCCGTCAAAATCCCCTCTGCAAAGTAGTATGGCGATCATGCTGACGTTTGCCGTAGTCCTGATTTGGGTGTGTTTTTGGCTATTGCGCCCTCCCCTTGACCCTTATACTCAGTCAGTTCTCCGTCTTTCAGGTCATCCAACTCAAGGGCGATCAATATTTGTGATGAATTGCGTGGCTTGTCATGGTGAATGGGGAAATGGCAAGGTCGGACCAAATCTACATGGAGTTAGCGATCGCAAATCTGATATTAAGCTCATTCAACAAGTGGTGAGTGGTGAAACGCCACCGATGCCCCAGTTTCAGCCCAGTCCAGAGGATATGGCAGATCTACTGAGCTATTTGAAGCAGCTATAAAATGAACTGTAAATAAAAATAAAAAAGAGCGGCAGATTGCGTCGCTCTTTTTTACGAGTTATAAAAAATTTTTAGCCTTCAGAAGCACTTGAACTAGTGAATACACCAGAACCAAAGTCACTACCATAACCCTCTTCACCGTGAATCGGTAGGTCGATACCTTGCTCTTCAACAGATTGAGGAACTCTCAAGTCCATAAACAACTTAAGAACGAAAAGAATGACAAATGTAGCTATACCAGCAAAAATATAGGTTATAGCAACGCCCTCAAACTGTTTCCAAATCAGGATTGGATTACCATCTAAAAGCCCAAGAGGAGCATCTCCACCGAAGGCGGCTTTAGTAGCAAATACGCCCGTCAACATTGCGCCAACAGTTCCACCGACACCATGCACGGAAAAGGTGTCAAGCGAGTCATCAAACTTGAACTTAGCACGCAAGCTAACAGCGATAAAACAGCATACTGCTGTTATCGAACCAATCAAAATCGCCCCAATTGGCGTAACAAACCCAGCCGCAGGTGTAATGCCCACTAGTCCAGCCAGAAATCCACTGGCAATCCCAACCGCCGTTGGCTTACCACGCAGCACCCACTCAACCAATAGCCATGTCAAGCCACCTGCCGAAGTTGAAACTGTCGTGGCAACAATTGCAACTGCTGCAAGAGGTCCAGCAGCAAGAGCGCTACCTCCGTTGAATCCAAACCAACCAAACCATAGTATTCCAATTCCCAATAGGACATAAGGAACGTTGTGGGGAGTATGTGGTCTAGTTGCGAAGTCTTTGCGAGATCCGATCATCAAAACTGCAACTACGGCGGCAACCCCAGAACTAATATGTACAACCGTACCGCCAGCAAAGTCTAATGATCCAAGTTCTTGCAACAATCCACGTCCCCATACCATGTGGGCAAGAGGAGAATAAACCAAGGTAGACCAAAGCAAAATAAACCAGAAATAAGCCTTAAAGCTCATCCGTTCAACGATCGCCCCAGAAATAAGCGCTGGAGTAATAATCGCGAACATCATCTGATAGACCATGAACACCGCATGGGGGATCGTACCTGCATACCCAACGGGGTCAGGCTCAGTAAACTTCACGCCATTGAGAAAAGCCCAATCAAGCCCACCAATAAATTTTTCAATACCTTGTCCAAATTCTGGAGCTTTGACGGCTACATCAAAGGCTAGGCTATAACCCCATAGAACCCAAGTTACACCGACAACCGCCATGAGCAGTAAGCTCATCATCATTGTGTTTAAGACGTTACGGGTTCTAACTAGTCCACCGTAAAAAAACGCTAAACCTGGAGTCATTAATAAAACTAGTGCCGCAGCAATCAAAACAAATGCAGTATCGCCCGAGTTAATTGGCGAAGCGGCAGGAACAGGCGCAAGCAATTTATCAAGTGCTTCTTTTTGCTCTTTTGTTAAAGTTACAACCTCACCAGCCGATGTTGGAGCCGATGTTGTTGTAGGTGTAGCACTTGCTGATGGGCTAGACGTAGGACTAGCCGAAGTCGTAGCTGTAGGGCTAGCTGTTGCTGAAGGCGAAGTGGTTGCTTGAGCCAAAGTCTGACCTGTAAAAGGAAAACTCACTAACCACAAGACTAGCAACGCACTCAGTAGAAATTTTTTGATCACAGACTCAATCCTTTCACAAAGTTTTTTTGTCACTACAAACAAGAGAGCGATATTAAGTCAAATGAGTATTGTTCTAAATAGCATTCAAACAACTAAGAACTTGTATTACCCATTGACTTATTTCTATAGCTACCATAGAGAAGTTATCCAAGAATGATTTCATCAACTTATAAGTTATCAATGTGTATTAGAAGTTACATAAGTGACTATAAAATGGGGGGAAAGGCAAGTTGCGGATTTAGATTTAGAAATAAAAATTAAACCAGTCTTAAAAAATCGTGTAATACACCACCCAAATTCTTCAAATTTATTGGATTTTGTTTTTGGGAACAAGCAGATTGAGGCATTTGTCACTATTTACTCACACGCTCAAAAACTCCTTGTGCTAGAGTTGGTGTACTTTCAAATATCGCATTCCTCACTCACATAACCTCTCAGGAAGTTGACATGGCAAAAGGCGGACTTGTACTTGGTACAACAGCAGCACTGGCGGCGGCTGTCGCAGTTGTTGGTTTTCAGCTAGCAAATCCTAGCATCGCCGCATTTCGGGATAGCCCCAAAGAGATCGTTGATGAAGCTTGGCAGCTTATCAATCGGGAATATGTCGATGGCGCATTCAATAAAGTCGATTGGCGACAGGTTCGACGACAATATGTCGAAAATCGCGATTATTCTTCTAAGGCAGAAGCCTATCGTTCAGTGCGTGAGATGTTGAAACTACTTGACGATCCCTATACGCGGTTCATGGACCCTGAGCAGTTCAAGAGTATGCAAATTGATACTTCGGGGGAACTAACGGGCGTTGGTATTCAGCTTGGCATGGATGATGCAACCAAGCTACTCACAGTCGTTGCTCCTATTGAAGATTCACCCGCGTCTCGTGCTGGGGTGATGACCAAGGACATCATTACTTCGATCGCTAATAAATCCACCGAGGGCATGGATATTAACCAAGCCGTAGCCCTGATTCGTGGTCCTGCTGGTACAAAAGTAAAGTTGGGGATTAAGCGTGGCGATCGCCAATTTGATCTGGAGTTAGAGCGAGCCAAGATTGAAATCCATCCTGTAAAAGCCGAATTGCGTGATACCAGTATTGGCAAAGTTGGTTATATCAGTCTGCGTCAGTTTAACGCCAATGCAGCCAGCGATATGCGTAAAGCCATCCAAGACCATGTCAGCAAAGGTGCGGTTGGCTTTGTGATGGATCTGCGTTCTAATCCTGGTGGATTGCTATATTCCAGTGCCGAAATTGCCAGAATGTGGCTCGATAATGCCACCATTGTTTCGACAATCGATCGCAAGGGTGAAAATGAACGCTTAACCGCTAATCGTCAATCGTTGACGAATAAGCCCCTCGTGGTTCTGGTTGATGGTGGCTCAGCAAGTGCTAGCGAAATTCTCTCTGGAGCTTTGCAAGATAACAAACGGGCTGTAATTGTCGGAACCAAAACTTTCGGTAAAGGATTAGTGCAGTCAGTACATTCCTTGAGTGACGGCTCTGGCATGGCGGTAACGATCGCTAAGTACTACACTCCCAGCGGACGCGATATCAATCACATGGGAATTGTGCCTGATCGTGTCGTTGAGTTAAGTAAAGACGATCTCGAAAAATTGAATAAAAATCGAGATTTAGTTGGTACAAGCTCTGACCCACAATTTGCAAAAGCGCTCGATATTTTGTCGGGTGAGTTAAAAAGTGTAAGCTCACGATAAAACGCAACTAAAAAAGTGGGCTGACTTGTCAGCCCACTTTTTTGTTTTTAAGCGTCTATGAGTCTTGTTAAAACGGCTTCCATTGTGCTTTCTAGGTTCTGCCCCGAAATCAATCCACTGGCTAAAGAATAATTATTATTGTCACGGCGATAAAGGGTTTGGAAACCTGTTCGCGCTCTCTTGTCACCCATCACCCAATAACGTTGAATAATCGAGTCAGGGGCAATGATCCCTTCTCCTTCAATTTTTCCCAGAGCGCTATCATCAGCCACATAAGTAAATCTGCGCTCATCCGAATCAATCCGCCCCTTATAAGCCATTGTTAAATCTTCGCGATCGCTATTGGGAAATGTCAGCTTAGTGACCATCGTAAACCAGAAATTATCCTTTGACCAACCTACTAAAGTTCTGCCCTTAACGGCGATCGGCATCGAATCACGCTCGATCCAATTCCCTTCGAGCGTCCATTTGCCAGGTTGAACTAAAAAGGTATGTGCCACGTTTTTTATTTCTCACTTTACTTATCGAATCAGGTTGCAACTCAATTATTGCCTAGTTTATGGGATGTAAAACAACAATCGGTTGTATACCCATTTTGCAAATCTCGCTAACTCCCAAAAATTGCCGCTCAGAGCTATAGGTTCTTGCAAATTTCACTTCGTGTTGCGGGACAGAAATTAATTGGGATGCATCGAAAATATCGTTAAAAATGTCGCTGGCAATGGTTTGTCCCATACACCAACGTTTCGTATCATCTTTGTCAAGAGAAATGATTGGCAAGAAATGTAAGCCGTGATCGGTCGCAAGGACTTCAAGGCTATTTGATCGCAACAGGTCGGCAATCTGTTCAAACGTTAAGCTTGCATCTAGCCCGAAACCATTGCTATAGGTACGCCTCAATTCTGATAGGGTAGCTCCGCAACCAATTATTTCACCTAAGTCACGAGCGATCGCCCTAATATAAGTACCAGAACCACAGGCGATCGCTACGTCCAACTCTGGATAATCCCCATTAGTCCATGCTAAGGGCTGAATCTCTTTGATATCCACTGAACGCATGGGAATTTCTACTGTAGATATTTCTCCTCGCCTTGCTAAGTCGTAAAGACGCTGCCCATTGACTTGAATCGCACTAAAGGCGGGCGGACGCTGCGTAATTTTGCCGATAAATTTTGGGAAATGAGTCGCAACTTTTTCTAACTGCAAATCTGGTCTGGGGCGATCGCTTAAAACTGCACCTGTAATATCATCGGTATCAGTAACAACACCAAATTTAATTTTAGCAATATAAGCTTTACCTTCGGGTAGAAATCGTAAAAGTCTAGTCGCATTTCCCACCGCGATCGGCAAAACCCCCGTAGCCATCGGATCGAGCGTACCACCATGCCCAATTTTTTTTTGTTTAAGTAGCTTTCTCAGTTTACTTACACAGTCATGGGCGGTAATCAACGGAGGTTTATCGATACTAAGAAATCCATTAAACATAGCTAAAAATAATTAGAGGTAATTAATCAAGAACAATTTATGTAAATATATATAAACTTTTATGACAATATTTTAGTTGGAAAAGCAGTTCTTTATTTTATTTAAAATTTATTTATATGCAAAATAAGTAACAATATGATTAGAGTCCCAACCAAAATAAAAAATTTGATGAATTCAATTATTGCGGGAACTAAACCCAAATAAATTTGTCGTAAGATGAACAGAGTAGATACAAGGCAGTGTTTTAGTCGATAGTTTGGCGGTTTCTAGGCTGATTCAGTCTCTATCAGGTATATCAAAGTTGGGTTAAGCGAAAAAATAATTATTGCTTGATGTATAGAGCGTAATCATTGTATAACCTAAGCCCAAACAGTCTGATCGCCCTTATGAAATTGTAGCCAAAGATCGCTATACACATTTATATTTAAGATTTATTTAGTTTGCCGTTGCTAGTTGTAGTTCTTTTTCATGTTAATTTAATTTCCTCATTTGTGATATAGGGTGAGATCAGTTGGCTCGACTTGTATTCGGCGATATTCATGGTCAGTTTGATGGATTGATGAAGTTAGTTGACTTCATTGACTATTCTGCTGACGATAAATTGTTTTTTTTAGGTGACTTAATTGATCGCGGCGATCGCAGCGCTGACGTTGTGCGTTGGGTAATGGATAATGATCATGTTTGTCTTCGTGGTAATCACGAGCAGATGTGTCTTGATGCCTACCGCAGTAATGAGGGTTCTTTAGTCTGGAAAGGCTGGCTCATGAATGGCGGCAGTAATACGCTAGATAGCTACGGCGAAGGTGGCGTAACGCCAGAACATATAGATTGGATGCAAAAACTTCCCCTATTTATGGATCTGGGTGATGCTTGGTTAGTCCATGCAGGGCTAAATCCCAATGTTCCTCTCGAATTACAGGGTGCGCCTGAGTTTTGTTGGATTCGCGAAGAATTTCACAGCGCGACCGAGCCTTTCTTTGCTGACAAGATTATTATTACTGGACATACAATTACCTTTGTTTTTCCCAATGTTCCACCTGGTAACTTGGTTTTGGGTAAAGGATGGCTAGATATTGATACGGGTGGCTATCACCCTAAGAGTGGTTGGTTATCGGCACTGGATCTCGATTCGGCAATGGTTTATCAATGCAATACTTTTACCCATGAATTGAGAGTTAAGCCACTATCAGAACTTACAACTGTAATTGAGCCAATCCTTAGGCGATCGCAAAGACTGGATATCAAAAAAAATCATAATCCTAAACGCCGTTGGGCTTGGGCATAACCTAGAAACCAAAAATCATTCTTGTAGGGTGTGTTAGCGCAGCGTAACGCACCATCAAAGGTTGGATAGTGCGTTACGCTGTTGTTAACGCACCCTAAATTAATCTAATTTTTTTAGGGCGACAATAAAACTTGGTATAAATCAGGACGGCGATCGCGGAAAAATCCAAAGGAAGCACGATTAAGTCTGATGGTATCAAGATCAAAATTAGCTAAAATTACACCTTCTTCGTTGTCATTAAGTTCAGCAACTTTATCGCCGCGATGGTTAGCAATGAAAGAATGACCATAAAAAGTTTGATTACCCTCTAACCCGATCCGATTAGCCGCCGCCACAGGAATCACATTACTAACCGCATGACCAATCATCGCTCGCTGCCAAGGATCTTTGGTATTTAAGTTCGGATCCTCTGGCTCCGAACCGATCGCTGTGGGATATAACAAAATTTCAGCGCCCATCAAGACCATTGCTCTAGCGCATTCAGGAAACCATTGATCCCAACAAATGCCCACGCCAATTTTGCCAAAAGCCGTATCCCAAACTTTGAAGCCTGTGTCACCACCACGAAAATAAAATTTTTCTTCGTAACCAGGTCCATCGGGTATATGACTTTTGCGATAGATTCCCAGTAATGTTCCATCAGCATCGATCATGGCAAGACTGTTGTAATAGACCTGATGCGATCGCTCAAAAAATGAAACAGGAATTACGACATTAAATGTTTTTGCCAAATTTTGAAAATAGGCGATCGTGGAATGATTTTCTACAGGTTGTGCCAAATCAAAAAATTGATCTCGTTCTTCGCGGCAAAAATAGGGGCTTTCAAATAATTCTGGTGGCAAAATCACCTGCGCCCCCTGTTGAGCCGCTTTAATTACCAAGTCCGAAATTTTAGAAACATTAGTAGCGATATCAGCATTTAAGGATGCTTGAATAACAGCGATCGTGACAGTTTTAGGCGATGACATCGGTAAATAAGAAAGTGACAGTAAAATATATGAAGTAGCTGGTATTAACTAGCTGACCACCATTAAAAACCAGAGTAAAATAAGTGGGATATGCTGCGCGTGCGCCACTTATTTTAGGATTTTTGAGAGGCTGATCAATAGACTACCTTAGCCATGAAACAACTTGTCATCTTATTAATTCAGTTTTATCGATGGTGTATCTCACCACTCCTGCCGCCGAGATGCCGATTTCAGCCAACTTGTTCTCAATATGCCTTAACCGCGATCGAGCGATTTGGATTAGTCAAAGGCGGGGTAATGGCAACTAAACGAATTTGCTCTTGCCATCCTTGGCATATAGGCGGTTATGACCCAGTGCCAGAGGTTGTAACCGAAAATGCACCAGATTCTAAAACGTAGTGGCAATTCATGAATTGCCACTACGTTTCATGAATTGCCACCGCGTTTTTTATGTCGCAGGGTCAACATTGCCGACATAAAGTGAGATGGTAATCTTTTAATTCTCTGACGATCGCCACAATATTCTTTAGATTAATATCACTTCGCCCCAATATATTGCGTAAAGCGGCGATCGCTTCTTGATATTCCTGCGTAAATCGATGAGCATAAATCGGTTGGGTATCTGAATAAGAAAATAGTAAAACCTTGATCACACCGTTACGAACTTCTCCAACCAATTCACGCGAAAGATCGGAAATAGCCTTTTGCCTTAAATGTCTAAACCCGATCACAGTAGTCGCATACATTGGCGGTAATCGATTAAGTGTATAGGTAGCAACTTGATCGCGATTAATTTTCTTATATATTTCAGGGGTTGTCGTCTTTTCGATCGCCATAAAGACTAAATGTTCCAGTACATTTACCAAACCCAATTTTGCTTGTAAAGTGTAAGACTCTAGCGCTCTATATTCTATTTCAATTAAGTCTCGCGACTTCTTTTCCACAGACCAATCCCCATCACTTGTATAACCATTGGTCAAACTAGCTGTATCTGAACTTAGTTCTGTTGCCAATATCTTCTTTTGGGCTAGTTGCCTGTCTATAGAGCGTTTAGAAGCAGCTAGCAATGCTTGCTGAGTACGATTTAAATTAGGAATATATCCAGATGACTTTTCCTCACTAACCTGAGTAATGGTGATATCTTGACAGTTATTTATTTGTCTTAAATATGCAGATTTATTAACTATTTCCTGAACTAGTGATGGTACATCCCGCCAGCGTAAATATTTTCGGCAGAGGATTTGACCTATTTGATGCAGCGCCCCTGATTTAGTCACAAATAAGTGATTGTGAACTGGTGTAATGCGATGCAAGGGATCGCCTAACAGAACTGTTTGAATACCACGCTTTACAATCTGTGAAATTTTGGGATTTAGCTTAGTTAACGCATAATCATGTTGATGATGCCACCCTTTCATTGATGTCGCAAATAGGGGTGGTAGTCGATTAAGACTATAAGCCGTTACTTCCCCGACGTTTATTTTGTAATGTATTTCTGAGCGAAGTTCAGCTATTTGGGTATGAACTTCTTTAACTACGATTTCTTCTAAAACATTGACAAAGACGCTCATAACTTTGCCTTTATTAAATACCTGCACACAATTTAGCAAGTAAATTTAGATTGGCTGACCGTATAAATGGCGTAACTTTTAATTTTATTTAATTCCCAGTAAATAAGGATTAACAAGGGGCTTAAGCCCCTTGCCAGTTCAGGTTATTTCTACAAGATGCGCCTTAGGCTGGTTCAACCAAGACGATAGCCAAACCCTCTAACAGTGACAATATGCTTGGGATTGCTTGGATCTACCTCAATTTTTTCGCGCAACCAGCGAATATGGACATCTACGGTTTTACTATCTCCAACAAAGTCCACGCCCCAGACTTTTTCCAATAGCTGCTCTCGCGACCATACTCGGCGCGGATGACTCATAAATAGATCTAGCAAGCGAAATTCTTTGGGTGAAAGATTAACTTCGGCTTCATTGATCATCACTCGACATTCATCGGGATGCATGGTGATATCGCCAAACTTGTAAACTGGAGTGTTAGTTGTTAAAAAATCACGACGGCTACGGCGTAGTAGCGCTCGACAACGGGCGATCAATTCTCTCATGCCAAAGGGTTTGCTGAGATAATCATCGGCTCCAACCTCTAAGCCCACAATGCGATCGCTTTCGTTACCCCTAGCACTAATCATCAAAACAGGGACATTATTACCTTCGTGGCGCAAAATGCGGCAAAAGTCCAAGCCATTAATCGATGGCAACATGATATCCAAAACTACCAAATCTAGTCTTGCCGTGGTCTTGGCAATTTGGAGAGCGCTGTAACCATCTTCAGCGAGTAAAACGCTATATCCTTCTTCACGCAAAGCTAAGGCGATCGCCTCTTGAATAATCCCTTCATCCTCAACAACTAAGACATAGCCAACTGTGGTTTTAGGAGCCGAGGGCGAATTTTCTGTTAAGAGCATAAAGTTTTAGGCTAGGGATTTGATCTGAGAATTTGATCTAGGGTTATCCAACCGTATCTGATTTTACAATCTTTTGCTAATTTTAAATCCATGAGAGTCTGTCCCACAGGTATGGATTAGTCCGTGTATCTCAGCAAGATGATAAATTTCCTCAGTTTGACGGGGACTCGGCTTCCAAGGATCGCTACTATCATAACCATAATAGGTTTCGACACCATCAATCCCTAATGCGGCGGCGGCAGGGATCAAATCTTCAGGCGATCGCCGATAACGGGCGGGATGGGCAAGTACCGCTAATCCTCCTGCGACATGAATTGCTTTAATCACACTAATTGCTTGATAGTCCAATCCTGCTGTAGTTTTGCCTTGTAAGTAAGGATGCATCGACGCATGTTCGGGATCAAAGCCATAGCCGAGAATATGCACTTGGGTAAAAATCAAACTGGCATTAATTTCAATCCCCGACCAGAGTGTGGGTAAAGATTGGGGATCACTGGATTGACTAACGTAGCGATCAAGATATTGCTTAGCAACATAATATCCTTCGATCGCGTGGTGATCGGTAATTGCTAGATGAGATAGCTTCAGGGTGATCGCTTGCTGGATTAAATCGACAGCTTGCATCTTGCCATCAGAATACACGGTATGCAAATGAAAATTTAGTCGATGCGGACAACTCATGATATCAACGGACGCAAAAATATTTCGCAACTTACGAGCCGCAGTTGCACCTGTCACTAAAATTGGAGTTTGGACTACCATGACAGATCTCTACATGAGTCAATAATTAACAATTCTTAACTTCTTAACTATAACCTTACCCAGATTAGGGTGCAGACATTAACTTTTTAGGATTTTTTCGAGATTGGTAGGTGCATGAAAATTATTTGATCTAGTTAAAGCCACAATCGTGGTTAACGCTGATCAGAATTTTGCTCAAAAACATCAATGTTTTTCTGCTCATAGCCTTGCTCAATAGTCATGTAGTAACTCGGCAGCAAGTCACGAGCTTCTACCTTTCCTAAATTCGACTCAATGATTGAGGTAAGAGCAGTACACTCAATACCAGATATATCAATCGCACGTTCAACGATTTTGCCATCTTTCCCGATTAGGTACTCAATGCGCTGATATTGCGACATATTCTATAGATTTTTCCCAACAATAACAATTACTAATATTCTAGCGTCTCTCTATCCAAAATTGTTTGTCTTTTAAAGCTATATAACCATCTGACCAAGGGCTTTTAAAATTTGTAGCACTTCGTATAAATGATTATCGGATTCCGAAAGAGAGAAAACTTTGGATAGCGTATAGGAAGGATTAGAAGGTTCTTGATTTAATCTAATAAACCGAAATTCGCGACCATTGGTAATCATGCCAAATGGCTGTTGTTTTTGACTGGGACTTGCCAGCATATAAGTGAGAGCTTGGGGCAGAGCCACCATTACATCATATTGAATGCTTTTGGCTTCAATGACCACCACCCAAATCGCATTCTGCAAAACTAAGACATCTATTTGCCCGCGTACAACTTCTGAGCCATCCTCGGAGACAAGCTCGACTGATTCTTCGAGAGTGGTGTAGAACGGGGGATCGTAAAAACCCGCTAGCGATAGCAATGGTGATAATGTCACCATCTTCACAGTTACTTCCAAAAGTGGACGATCAGCTAGGTAAAGATACTGTTGCCTAGTGCGGTCTAATTGTTGTTTCTCAAATTCACTGAGTTGAGGAGCGGATTGCAATAATTCAGCAAAGAATGTATCAGTTCCATGCTGTAAATGAAATTTCGTTTTGACATCATACAAACTGAGTCTTGAGGCTTGAAGCGTTTTGGGCATAGATTTTTCTCCCGTTTATTTTCTAGTTTGGTAAACCGCCGATCGCCTTCAGCACTCATAAAAAGCGATCGCCCAATGCATCATTTACCCGCAAGACGTTGCTGTGCGTTCTGAATTCCCATCGTTGCGTATTTATCGTTGGGGCGTGATGTTAATGCACGGTTGAAGTTGATCAATGCGGTATTGTAATCCTTCTTTTTGTAGGCTGTATAAGCGATTTTCATAAAAGTGTCGTATTGACTTCTAACAGAGTGAGGACGATTAACAGATCTGATTTTGGTGACAGTAGTTGATTTTTGAGTTGTAACGGATTGGGAGTTAATAGCTCTAGATTTGATATCACTTACTTTTTCAGTGACTTTTTCAGTGATTTTTTCAGCAATTAAAGTATTGCTGTTTTCATCCGAGGTAGTAGAAGGAAAAACTTGAGCCGCCTTGGCTAGATCGCCAAATAAGCATGAACTCACGAGTGTCAGAATAAGTAGTTTTTTCATGATTTCTCTATTGATTTTATTTATCGAGTTCCAAAACTTTAGCAGCCGAGATGCCATCTGTCGCTGTGCCAAAATACCAAAGTGAAGCTGCCGCTTCTGCACGAGTAACAGGTTTTTGTGGTTGTAATAGAGTTGTAAATCCAAAACTGCGCCGAATGTTAGAAATATCGCGTAATTGGGCATCGGCAAAAACCGCGCTTAACGCATTCTCACTAATGCGATCGCTGTCCTTAAATCCATAAACTTGAGTAACTGTTTCCAAGGTGGCATTGGGTAAAGGTTGCCTCAGATCAATGGGAATTTTCCATTGCACTAGATCCTCTCGCAGCAGGGGATCATTAGGGCGAAAGCGATCACCTGTACCACCGATCAATCCTGCATTTGCCAAGCCTTGAATAATCGCAAAGTCGGGATAATTGCTGGGAATGTCAGGAAAACTAGCGGTATCGGTAGTCTGCGCTAATCGAATTTGGCGACTTGGTTGATTTTTATATAGGCGATTATTGGTTTGCAATAACCATCGCGCATATTCGCGCCGAGCAACTAAAATATTTGGCTGAAATTGTAGCCCTGTTTTTGGAGTAATTGTTCCTAATTTGTTTAAGTCTTTGATCCAAGGTCGGAGAGGAGTTGGGGCAGTTTCAAGATCGCTAAATTCGCCAAATTCGCTGATTTGAGGTTGAACGAAGTTTATATAAAATAATGATTGCAGGGTGTTTTTAGATGGCTTTGATATTGTGAGGGATCGTAAGGCGATCGCTTTTGACTCGTTAATCAGAGTTTGACTGGTTAAATTCTCCTCCTTGGACGGAGAAAGAGATGAAGAAGTCGCAGGTGAAATTTGGGGTTTGGCAGTTATCGGAATTGAGGTTGATGTGGTGGTTGGTTGTTTAGCTTTTTGGGTGATCGCCTCTGGACTAGGTGGACTGGCAGGAGCGATCGCATTCTCTAGAGACCGTCCCAGATTGGAGCCTTGACAAGCGCCCAGACAAGCAACCAAACATGTCGCCACTCCGACTAAAGAAATTTTAGAAACTTCGTGAAACTTTACCTTCATATAGCGATTTTAGCTTCTTTACGGTCTACTTAATAGGGGCTACTTAACTTGTGGCTGGATTTGTGACTGGATTTGTTCGGCGAGATTTTTGGCTAAAAAAGCCCGATTAGGACATACTGACATACCCGCAGTTCGTAAAGCTTCAGCAGCCCATGTATTGCAATTAAATCCTGAAAAATATTTAGGAACGGCGGCATAAAAATTGCCAACACCATATTGACCTTTCCCGATCGCCGCTAAGCGATCACCTTGGGGATTTAACTTAAATGTCTGTTTAACGTAAGTAAATAATTTCTGAAATCCTAATTCCGATAGTTCAATTTTAAAAATTGGGAATTGGAAAAATTTTTCAGGAGGTTCAGCAAAACTCGCCACATGCATAACGCTATCCGATGGAATAAACGCAGCGCGTAAGATCGAGGGAATTGATTGATCGTTTTCAAAATAAAACTGGCGATCGCCCCAACCAACTTCAATATAAGGAGCGTCTTTCCATGCTTCCGCACCAAAATTTTCTGAATTCTGTTGCGCCCATGCTAAACCCGAATGCCAGTCATGCTGGATCAAATAAATAATCCGCGTTTTAGTATTGGGATCAGGTGGAAAGAGTCCCGATGTTGGACTGGGACAATAAAGGAAATAACTGGCGATCGCGAAGATAATGGCTAGGACGATCCCCAGTAATATTCCAATAAATATTCTAATTTTTTGTTTGTGGATCACAAGACAGATTAATACAAGTTAATGCAAGAAATGACGAACGCCCGTAAGTACCATGATGAGACCAAGTTCATCAGCCGCTTTGATCGAATCTGCATCATGGATACTGCCACCAGGTTGAGCGATCGCCATAATCCCTGCGGCGGCTGCGGTTCTTACTGAATCATCGAAGGGGAAAAAACCATCACTAGCCAAAAATGCGCCCTGAGATTTTTCGCCTGCTTGTTCTAAGGCAATTTTGATCGAACCAACTCGATTCATTTGACCTGCACCAATGCCAATTGTGGTTAGATCTCTAGTGACAGCGATCGCATTGGATTTGACATGACGACTGATTTTCCATGCAAAAGCTAGCTCCTGCAACTGCTCTGGGGTTGGCTGTTTTTGGGTGACGACCTTCCATGATTCAGGTTGAATAACTTCATTGTCCGACCGTTGGATGAGCATTCCACCCGCAATGGTTTTGACGGTTTCATGGGAACCATACTTGAGATCGGATAGAACTAGGACACGCAAATTTTGTTTTCTGCTCAAAATCGCCGCCACAGTTGGTACACAGGCGGGAGCTACCACGCATTCCAAAAATGTTTTATTTAAAAGTTTTGCGGTGTCTTCATCAATCGGGCGATTCAGTGCGACAATGCCGCCAAAAGCAGAAGTGGAGTCAGCATCAAAGGCGCGTTGATAGGCTTCGGTAATAGTGGGGGCGATCGCGACACCACAGGGGTTATTGTGTTTGATGATCACCGCACAAGGCTGTTCGTCACTAAATTCCGCGATGATGCTCCGTGCTGCCTCAAGATCAAGGAGATTATTAAAGCTGAGTTCTTTTCCTTGCAACTGTTGCGCGGCTGACCAGCCTTTGGGAGTTGCGCCGACTTGATACCATGTGGCAGGTTGATGGGGATTTTCGCCGTAACGTAAGGATTTGGGATTATTGCATAACAAAGTATAGGAAGAAGACAGCGCCGAAGATTTTTCCTCTACGGTGTCGGGTTTATCCCCGCTCAAATATTGGGCGATCGCTGTGTCATATTCCTGAGTATGTTTGAAGGCGGCGATCGCTAATTGTTTACGAAATTCTAGGGTGGTTTCGCCGTTGTTGGCTTTTAGCTCAGCCAGAAAATCGGCATATTGGCTAGGGCTAGATAATACTGCTACATGACGATAATTTTTTGCCGAAGCGCGAATCAAGGTTGGTCCACCAATATCGATGTTTTCGATCGCATCTTCAAGGGTGACATTGGGCTTAGCGATCGTCTCCGCAAAGGGATAAAGATTTACTACGACAATGCGAATGGGTTGAATCTCATTATCGGCTAGATCTTGCTGGTGTTCAGGAAGTTCTAATCTTGCGAGAATGCCGCCATGAATGCGCGGATGCAAGGTTTTGACCCGACCGCCCAAAATTTCAGGCGCACCTGTATAGTCTGAAACTTTGGTGACTTCTAGTTCCGCAGCCTTGAGCGCCTTGGCAGTCCCGCCGCTACTAATTAACTGAAATTGATAGGTGGTTGATAGTTCACGCGCAAGGTCGAGTAGTCCTGTTTTGTCAGAAACACTCAAAAGGGCAAGGGGTTTCATATAAGTCTCCAAAATCAAATAAAATAATAACCATGCAAGTTCGCCAGAGTGTCACCCATAGCAGCACCGATTCTAACTCTCTGCATGATCAGATTGCCAAAGCGATCGCTAAAGCACAGATTACAGGATCGCCGATTTTATTTAGTTACTCTCAAAACTGGGAGTGCAGCAATCCTTTGTTGTTATTGGCAAGCAAAACTGATCCGAAGCAGGCGAAATTTTATTGGGAGCAGCCGACAGCCGATTTAGTATTGGCGGGGGCGGGGGCAGTCGCTGAGATTTCCGTCCCAAATCACAATTTGAGCGATCGCTTTGCCTGTGCCAAGCAATTTATGAAAGCACATTTAGATAATGCGCTCATCGTCCAACATCCCGCCGTGGTAAAATCCGAAATTCCCATACATATTTTTGGTGCTTTTTCTTTTTATCACAGCAATAATCAAACAAATGACTGGTTAGATTTGCAAGCACCCAGCGATCAACCCGCGATCGAGTTTCCAACTTTGTTATTTTTTATCCCGCGATGGATGGTACGGCATTCTTCGACTGGTTGCACATTGACCCTCAATCACTACATTCAGCCTTGGGATAGGGCAAATGATGTAATCGCATCTATAGAAAATATGCGATCGCATTTATATGAAAGCTCACATTATCAAGCCCCAACATTACATGAAGTTAACAAAATCATTGAGGTGGAAGGGACGCAAATCTGGACAGAGATCGTCGAGCAAGCGTTAACTTTGATTAATCAAGGGCATTTTCAAAAAGTGGTACTTGCCAGAGCGCTTGATGTTCTAGCCGATCGCAATTTTGATCCATTTCAGGTACTGCATGTCTTGCGCTGTGAATATCCTGAATGTATTTCATTTTTGCTAGATTGTGGTGTGGGTAAGACTTTTTTGGGGGCTACACCTGAAGTAGTTTTACAGTTTAAGATGCAAGGCGATCGCCTCTGGTTACGCAGTGATGCCCTTGCAGGCTCGATCCAGCGTGGTAAAACCGTGCTAGAAGATCAAATGCTGGGAAATTATTTGCTTAATAGTGAAAAAGATATGCGCGAACATCAATTTGTAATTCGCTCAATCTGCGATCGCTTGCAAAGTATGGGCGCAGCGATCGATCCGCAGGTAAATACAAGTTTACTCAAACTTTCCAATGTGCAGCATTTACATACACCAATCACCGCCCAAATCGATGATTCCGACTGGTTGATTGCCCTTGATATTTTGCAACAGTTACATCCGACGGCGGCAGTAGGTGGTGAGCCAAGGGATCGAGCAGTTTGTTTTATGCAGCAATGGGAAGCCTGTGATCGCGGTTGGTACGCGGCTCCGATCGGTTGGCTAAATGGCAATGGTGAAGGCACTTTTGGCGTGGGAATTCGGGCGGGATATATTCAAGGCGATCGGGCGCGGATTTTTGCAGGTGCAGGAATTGTCGCAAATTCGCAAGTTGAAAATGAGCAAAGTGAAACGACGATTAAGTTTGCGGCTTTGTTAAAGGCTTTGGGAGCAATGTAATAGACTTCCGATAAGCTTGACGGCTGAGATGGTGTGACTCTTGGCTCAGATGTTGATGTGATGGTAGTTCTTGTTCATGTGAGCGATCGCCCCCGATTGCCAAAAGCTATAATGTGCGCGTGAAATCAAAGTTTTCTAGATAGCGATGATTAAAACAATTCCTAACCAGCGATTGTCTGTTTTACTAAATGATCTAAAAGTTAGTCTAGTTAGAATCTATGGCGATCGCTTGTTTTCAGTGATTCTTTTTGGATCTCAGGCGCGGGGTGAAGAGAATTCTGGCTCAGATGTTGATGTGATGGCGGTCTTAGATGACTCTGTTAATGTGATTGAGGCGCGATCTCGTTTATCAGACATTAGTTGGCATTATTTGATGAAATATGACGAATTAGTTTCGATCATGCCAATGTCAAAAGCAAGATTTTTGGCAGATGAAATTTCTTTTTTGAGAGTGGTTAAGCGGGAGGGGATTGAAATATGAATGAATTGGCAAAGTTCTTATTTTTGTCTGATGATGATCTGGAGACTGCACAATTGCTTTGCGATCGCGGTCGTTATCGTTCATGTATATCTCGTGCTTATTATGCGATGTATTATGTGACTCAGGCTTTACTTCTTTCTGAAGGGTTGGATACTTCTACGCATAAAGGAGTTATTAGATTATTAGGGCTTCATTTCGTGACAGCAGGGAAGCTTGAACCTAATGTTGCTGTATTACTAAAGCGTGCTTACGATAGTAGGCAGAACAGTGATTATGATTCTGATATGACTGAGGATGAGACAATGGCAAAATCTGCGATAGAAAATGCTCAAACTTATATTGCTGTAGTCAAAATGATAATGTCAAAATAGAGCCGCTCATCTCGTAAATAGATCAATTTTTTGATAAATCGGGTTTCGCCTGATTTCCATATGAGCGTCAAAATCATGTATTTAAGTAACACCGATCGCTTTTTTAGTCCTCTTCAATGGCAAATCCTCTTAAAAACTGCCCAGATAGCCAGTGATCTGAATATAAGAGCGTTTGCAGTGGGGGGGATTGTTCGTGATGCCATAGTTAGGCAAGAATCAAAAATTTCGTCTGCAATTCCGTCATTTCCTAAAGACATCGACTTGGTATTTGATGGAATTGAACGGGCGGGGATTAAAGTAGCGATCGCTTTGCATAGTATTTTTCCCGAATCAAAATTGCAAATTCATGAAAAATTTCAGACTGCGGAATTAGTATGGCAAGATTTCGCGATCGATATGGCAACAGCGCGGCGTGAAATATATGCATATTCAGGAGCAAATCCGCAGGTGATCGCCACAAATTTGGAAGAAGATTTGGCTCGGCGAGATTTTACGATTAATGCTTTGGCGGTGGAACTCGATCCACAATTAGGAATTAACAGTGAAGTGATCGATCGCTTTAATGGTTTGACAGATTTAGCTAATAAACAAGTCCGCGCTATTCGTAAACATACTTTTGCAGAAGATCCCCGCCGTCTATTTCGAGCGGTGCGATTTGCGGTACGCCTGAATTTAGCGATCGCGCCTGAGACTTATGCCGAAATTTTAGAGACGACTGCAAGCGGATTGCATGATGCGATCGGTGGGGCAAGATTGAGAGCCGAGTTAAATTACACCTTGGCGGAACCTAAAGCGGGTGAGATGTTTAAGCTCTTGCAAACTTTAGGCGCTTTGAGATGTATCCATCCAGATTTGCGATTACCTGATGATTTGACTAATAACTCAAATAATAATTTTGGTCGGCAATGGCGGCGATCGCAATATTGGCTAAATGTTTTAAATCGATTAGAGAACAAAAAATACGCCATGATTCCTTTAGGCGTGGAATTATTGTTATCTTATTTGCCAGAGCCAATTTCCACAAACCTTGATTTGGGATTAACACCTGAACAAAAAATGCGCCAAGCTAAACTTACTGATCTGCTCACAAATTTAGCCGATTTGACAAATAATCAATTGAAAAACTCAGAAATTACCCAGTATCTGCAAAGATATGACACGCAGACGATTATTTTGGCTGGCGCGAAATGTGAGGGACAAATTCAAAGGCGATCGCTTTGGCATTATCTAACTAACTGGCAACTGGTCAAATCTCCGTTAAATGGTGCAGATCTCAAGCAAATTGGCTATGCTACGGGTAAGCAAATCGGGGAAATATTACAACATTTGCGATGGTTCGCTCTTGATGGTGAGATTCAATCTAAAGAAGATGCGATCGCTTATCTCCAAACCAACAAGTCGCCAATTCATGATCCGCAGAACATTAAAATCTAGTGATTGCGATAAAATGTCAACAGAGATTTGATCGGCAACTATAAATCAAGCTAAACCTAGGAAAGACATATCATGAGAGGCGGCATCCGCATTGGCAGCATTTCTGGAATCCCCATATACATTGACGCATCATGGCTTTTCGTAATTGCATTACTAGCCGTTGGGATGAGTGTTGACTATGCTAAGTTATCGCCATCTTTTTCTTTCGTTTATGGTGCGATCACCGCCCTTCTATTCTTTCTGTCGATCGCTGTCAACAAAGTTGCTCATGCTCTCATGGCTAAAGCAAGAGGGCTAGAAATCAAAAGCATTGACATTTCATTCATAGGCGGCGGCGGGACAACAACAACCCTACCCGAAGCCAAAGATCCCCTCTCTGTTTTTAGTATCGCTATTTCCGCCCCTGCAACAAGTCTAGTGCTAAGTGCGATCGGCTTTGCCGCGATTCTGCTCCTAACTGGAGATCTGATGTTTTCTGTTACCCCGAAAATAATTGAAGCTCTGACAGGTACTATCGGCGATATCCGCACTATCTGGACAATTATTGCGGTGAAATTCGCTCAAGTTAATTTGATTATTGGTTTGTTTAGCCTAATTCCTGCCTTGCCATTAGAAGGTGGACATATTCTCAAAGCAGCGATCTGGCAAATTACAGGCGATCGCTATGCTGGTATCCGTTGGGCGGCAAGAGTCGGTCAGTTTTTAGGTGTTTTGATCATTGTTTGTGGGGGATTATTAATATTCGCGAATCCCATTATTGGTTTGTTTATTGTTCTATTTGGATGGTTTCTATTTGGAAGCGCAGGGGGCTATTTATACTTAAACAACTTGCAACAAGCTCTGCTCGATATCAATGCCGAATTTACAATGACTCGCGATTTTCGTCTAGTCGATGCTGAAATCTCATTGCGTGAATTTGCGGATAAGTTTTTGCTAATGGAAGATAAAGAGGCAACTCCCATTTATATAGCTTCATCAAATGGACGCGATCGCGGACTGGTAAAGACAGAAGGAATTCGTCATATTGACAGTGATGAATGGACATTAAAATCATTACAATCTCTAGTCAAACCTCTTGATGAGATTCCTACGGTCGAGTTAAAAGACAAGCTTGCCACTATTGTCAACTTACTGGAGCAGAAGCAGTTGCGCCATGTAATTGTGCGATCGACTGTTGGTTCTGTAGCAGGCGTAATCGATCGCAGTGATGTGATGAAAGCCCTTGATAGCAGATTAAAATGGCGAATTCCCGCTGAATATCTTAAACAAATCAAAGTCGATGGAAAATTCCCTGCTAACTTTCGTTTAGTCGAGATCTGTGAACAGTTAAATAACTAGCCAAAAATTTTATTAAAAAAGGCAGCGCATCGCGCTGCCTTTTTTATTCTACTTTTTTAATGGACATAAGCGCGGAATGGCGACATATGTTCTGCTAAGAGAGAATGCATTTTTCTACTTTGATATACAGGACTATTCTCGTAATTCCCATAGAGAACAATATTTGCTAAAAACCCATTGATTCCCTTCAAGTCCTCAACCCGTTCAATATATTTACAATACTTGACTGATGGATTGTCTTTGCGCCAATTTAAATACTCAGAATAGCTACCTGCTATAACTAAAGCCAGATTGTGATTATGAGTTTCATTATTAGTAGTCATTATGACACTTTACCTATACTTATACGATTTTTTAATATGATTTATCAACGTAATGTCTCGAATATAATTGCTAATGTGTTAGCATCTTAACATTACTTAATAGAGCTTAGGGCAATTATTTGTAGTGTCTCTCCATCGGTATACAGTGCGTTACGCTAGCGATCGTGTAGACTGAGACGGAAAAGAACTACATCTTCTATTTTGATATTCCTGTGATGCGTCTCCAACCATATTTACTGTCAGCTTTAGTTGCCCTCTTATTGATCATCACTGGTTGTGCTTCTTCAGGACAATCTGCTCAGGCTCAACTGTCTGATGCTCAATTTGAAGCCAAAGTTTTAGAGATTATCCGTAAAAACCCACAGGTAATCTTAGACTCGGTACAGGCTTATCAAAAATCTCAGGTTCAGCAAGAAGAACAGTTGCGAGACAAGGTGTTATCGCAAATTCGTCAAGAACCACGTTTATTACTTCGCAATTCGCCGATAACTGGTTCAAGTAGCCAAAAGATTGTTATGGCGGAGTTTTCCGATTTTGAATGTCCTTACTGTTCTAAGGCTCATGACGTAATCAAAGAATTCATGACTAAAAATCGGAATGATGTGACATTGGTATATAAACATTTTCCCCTAAAGGAAATTCATGCTCAAGCGGAACCCGCTGCCTTGGCTTCATGGGCTGCTTTTCAGCAGGGTAAGTTTTGGGAATATCATGATGTTTTATTTGAGCAGCAAAGCAAGTTGAGTGAAGAGTTTTATCTTGAAATCGCTAATAACTTGAAGCTTGATATCGATCGCTTTAATCGCGATCGGCAAAGTCCCGAAGCTAAAGCCGCGATCAAAAAAGATTTTGAACTTGGCAAATCATTGGGAGTACGCGGTACACCTTCGTTTGTGGTCAATGGCATATTTTTATCTGGAGTACCAGACATTAAGAGTCTAGAGAATTTAATTGCCCAAATTAAAGGAAGTAAATAAAAAATCTGGAGAGGCGTAGCCTACCCCAATCTTTTAGGACTATTTTACCGTAGGGGCAATTCATGAATTGCCCCTGCATTGCGTTCTTTTGCGTAAGTCCTATCTTTATTTAATGAATTTTATTGTTACCACCATAAACCAACTAAGGCGAGATTTACCTCGATGTAACTGGTGACATCAGGTGATGAATTAGATGAACTGGATGAATTAGATGAACTGGATGGGTTAGATAAATTGGGTTGGTGACTAGCGAGAAGTTCCCTAAGTGTCTCCAGTTCGATATTGGTTTGAGTGATCGCCTTATGCAATTTATCCTTAATCGGCTTAAGAACCAAACGAATTTGCATAGCACGAATCGAGTCAGGAGCGCGATCTTCGACTAGGACATGGCTTGCCAATAAATTAATCGACTTGAGATCTTGGTGCATGGCGATCGCCGTAATTTCTTTGCTAATCTCATCGACAAATTGACGATTAACATACTTCATGACCACAGGTTCTAGTAAAAACATCACTTCACCATTCTCTGAACCTTTCTCAATTAGCGATCGCCAACGCAATGATTCTAGCGCATCAATTAATTCGGAGCCAGAGGCTTGCATCGTCATCTCTGCACGCAATGTAGACAGAGAGACAGGACGGTGCTTAATCGCTAGCCAATACAGAACATCTTTCTCTAGTTTTGAGAGCCGCTCAAACTGTTGATAAAGCAGAGTGCGTAATACATCACCAAGAGCAAGAGCCGTTTGTTTGAGAAATTCTGAAACATTGCCATTAAATAATTCCTGAATCGTACCAGCGACAATCCGTAAAGCCGAAGGATTACCCCGATATTGCTGCACTAAAGCTTCCAGACCATTTTCTGAGCCTGTAAAACCTCGCGATCGCAATAGTTCAAACGCGCCTTGACGTTGTAATCCATTTACTTTGTAATAGCGAATCGGTTGATCATCCCCCTGATGCATGGAGATTTCTTTAGGTTGTTCGCGCCCAATTAAAATTACGGAACTTTGATGTCTTTCTGAACCCACACGCTGCAATAGGTCTGAATAACCTTCACAACCTTGGCGATAGGCTCCCACCAATTCCCCATCTTGGAGAGTCGCTTCAAAATCATCTAGCACCACCAAACAGCGCTTTTGCCGTAAAACTTCCAACAAATCCGAAATGCTCGCCCCCGTTTGTTGTGAATGATTAAGAAATTGCAGCAGATCATTAACTAACTGCGTTGTTGGTTGTGCGCCCCGCAGCGATCGCCAAATAAAACAGTCAAACTGCGATTGAATATTCTCTACCAATCGCACCGCCAGCGCCGTCTTGCCAATGCCACCCATGCCACAAATAGCAATTAGATGACAGCGATCGCCCATAATCCACTGCTCTAATTTGGCAATCTCCTCAATACGACCATAAAAAGTCTGAATATTTGGAGCCTCACCCCAATCGGCAGAATTTAGTTTGGGATTAATGTTGATATTTGAAATATTAGCTTGGCGATCGCTCTGGCGCAAAACCTTATAGCCCTTATTCTCTAGCCATTCAGGAACCTTTTCCCACCGCAAAGTATTAATCGGCTGCTCGGCGATCGCCTCAAGCGATCGATACAAACCTTTATTTAACTCAACCCGCAAAGCCCCTGAAGTCCAAGTTAGCTTAAATGCAAGTTGCCCCGGTCGATAGCGACAGAGTAAGCCCCGCAAACAAGCCTTTTCAAATGGCTTAATTTCCTTGCCACTAGCAACCTGTAAATCCGCATAGAGCCGATCTAAGTCCCAATTTTGGGCTGCTTCAGAAAACAGCCCCTCAATGTAATCATGGTCAGATAACATGACAGGATATGGCGGCGAGCGATCGCATAGTTGTGGATCAAGATGTAGATCAAGTTGTTTGGATCGTAACAAAAAATCGGCGATCGCTAGACATAATGCTTAAAGTGGCTGATTGTTCTCAAGGTCGATCTATGTAGAATATACACAATAATCAACTATCGTTTAATCATGCTAAGTAAGCTAAAACAACTGGGAACCGATGCTGATGGTCGCTATGCTAGCGATGATGAGTTGAAGTTTATGGATACTTATATCAATTCCTTTGATGTGAGGGTTAATGCTTATCGGCAGATCAAAGCCGCAGAGAAAGAAATTGTCGAGGCAGTTTTAACCAAATTACAAAAATCTCAGCCTAGTTTGCTCGCTGCACGCGGCGAAGATATGCAAAATAAAT
>JBILGV010000144.1:0-9305 GCA_044350865.1 Pseudanabaena sp.
TTTCTCTTGTTCCCCTCTCCTGCGGGAGAGGGGCTAGGGGTGAGGGTCTTGCAAAAAATTTTCAGAGAAAACTCATGAGCCAAAAACGTCAATTCCGATTAGGTGCATTTATTCAAGCTACTGGTCACCATGTATCTGCATGGAGACATCCTGAAGCTCAAATCGATGCAGGGCATAATTTTGAGCATTACAAGCAAATCACTCAAACTGCGGAACGTGGTCTATTTGATACCGTTTTTTTAGCAGATAGCCCTGCGGTTTGGGGTGGCGCACCTGAAACACAGAGCCGTAATGGAAAGATTGCTCATTTCGAGCCTGTGCCCCTCTTTTCGGCACTTTCCGCCGTAACTAGTCATATTGGTTTTGTTTCTACAGCTTCCACTACCTACGAAGAGCCTTATACCTTAGCGCGAAAATTTGCTTCTCTCGATCATCTTAGTAATGGGCGAGCAGCATGGAATGTCGTTACCACAGGTAATGAGAACGCTGCCGCTAACTTTGGGTTAGAGCATCATCCCGAACATAGTCAGCGTTACGAACGCGCCGAGGAATTTATCGAAGTTGTCAAGGGACTTTGGGATAGTTGGGAAGATGATGCTTTCATTGCCGATCGCGAATCTGGTATTTACTTTGAAGCGGAGAAATTGCATACTCTCAATCACAAAGGTAAGCACTTCTCTGTCAAAGGACCTCTGAATGTTGCCCGTCCTCCCCAAGGCTATCCCGTCATTGTCCAGGCGGGTGCTTCGGAACCAGGGAGAGAACTGGCGGCGCGGACTGCTGAAGTGATTTTCACTGCTAACCAAACCCTTGCTGATGCTCAAGAATTTTACAGCGATGTTAAAGGTCGTCTTGCTAAATACGGGCGATCGCCTGATGATTTGAAAATTATGCCAGGGGCGTTTCCTGTAATTGGAAGTACCGATGAAGAAGCTCAGGAGAAGTATGAGTTTCTGCAATCCCTCATTCATCCCGATGTGGCTTGGGGTATTTTGAAGCAATATTATCGCGGCGTAGATTTATCGGGATATTCCCTTAATGATCTTGCACCAGAGTTGCCATCTAACACCAATAACAACAAGAGTCGCTTGAAGTTAGTCAAGGATTTGGCTTCACAGGGTTTGACTTTACGGGAGTTGTATCGCTCGCTTGCCACAGCACGCGGACATCGCACAATTATTGGCACTCCTGAGAGCATCGCTGACCAGTTGCAAGAGTGGTTTGATAATGGCGCTGCGGATGGATTTAACATCATGCCGCCGATCCTGCCCACTGGATTGGATGATTTCGTAAATCTTGTAGTTCCGATTCTCCAAAAGCGTGGTTTGTTCCGCACTGCCTACGAAGGTAAGACGCTCCGCGAGAATCTTGGTTTACGTCGTCCTGCTAATCAGTACACGATTCAGGTTAGAGATAGACAGTTGGTTGCTTAAAGGCAATTAGTCTTTAGCTGTTAGCAATTAGCTTTTGGCTCTTTATAGCTATGGCAATAGCATTTTTCTGAATAATCTTGAAAGAGAGGCTGTATAACGTATAGCTTCTCTTTTTTGTTTCAAATTTATTTCAAAATAAAATACTTAGATAAACTAATAATTAGTAATACGCATATTTGTAATCTAGAAGACATCGGTTTTGAGCGTCGCTATGTCAAACTTTGATCATTAATCTACGGCAGCCCAATCGGGTAACGAGAGTATCTATGAGTAAATATAGCCGCTTAAGTACTTCGCCTTCCGCCGCATTGAAAGCGAAACTTGACTATCCCGTAATCGATACCGATATTCATACTAACGATTTCACTCCCGACTTTGAGGACTACATCGCTAACTATGGCGGTTCCAAATTAGTCGATGAACTGCGTAAAGCCGAATTTGGTCGTCTCAATCCCAAATCTGAAGGTAAAGACTGGTATCAACAAACCCCTGAAGAACGTCAATATAATCGCACCTTGCGATCGCCTTGGTGGGCTAGAGTTACTAAGAACACTTTGGATCTTGCTACCTATACACTTCCTTCTTTGTTGGCAGAACGTTTAGCAGAACAAGGTTCTGATTATTCGGTTCTGTTCCCTAACAACGTCTTGGCGGCGGCTGGTGCTAGTAATGAGAATCGTCAAGCTTTGCAACGTGCCATAAACCATTACCATGCTGACCTCTATCGCAAATATAGCGATCGCCTCACTCCTGTGGCGGGTATTCTCTTGAACGATCCTAAAGAAGCGATCGAGGAGCTAGAATTTGCAGTCAATGTTTTGGGCTTGAAGGTAATCAATATCCCCGGTGGTGTCAAGCGTCCGATTAAAGCGATCGCAGACAAATATCCTGCTGACAAGTATCCAGACATCGCTCGTCATGCTTCCTACATCGATTTCTATGGCATCGATAGCGAATATGACTACGATCCTTTCTGGGCAAAGGTTGTGGAACTAGGCGTACCCATCGCCACTCACTACGGTAGCCAAGGTTGGACTGGTCGCTCTTCCATCAGTAACTACATGAATAACCACATTGGACACTTTGCCGATGGTTCGGAAGCTTTTGCGAAGGCTTTGTTCTTTGGTGGTGTGACTAAGCGCTTCCCACAATTGCGTGTCGCCTTGCTTGAAGGTGGTGCTGATTGGGGCGCTCATGTTTATATTCACCTCGTCGATCGCTTCTTAAAGCGTAATCTTGAAGGTTTGAAGAACTACGATCCTGCCGAAGCTAATGCTGACGAATTGTTCGATATCTTCGAGAAATATGGTGAAGAATTGACTAAGGGCAAATCCTTCACTAAGGAAGAATTGCTACAAACCGTGCTTGGTTCTTCTTTCTTGCGTCATAGCCGTTCTCCCGTTGGTGATGAGCTAGAAGATTTCGGCAAGGCAGGTATTGAGAAGATTGAAGATATTCGCGATCAGTGGGTCGATAACTTCTACTTCGGTTCTGAGTCTGACGATCGCACGATTGCTACTGCTTTCAACGACAAGGCGAACCCATTGGGCGTGAAGATCAACGCGATCTACTCCTCTGATGTCGGTCACTGGGATGTTCCCGATCTCACTCAGCCCCTTGCAGAAAGCTGGAGCTTGGTAGAAGAAGGTGTGATTACCGAAGCTGACTTTAAAGCTTATGTGTTCTCGAATCCTTATAAGTTCTACACTCAAGCTAATGCGAACTTCTTCAAGGGTACGCAGATTGAAGCGAAGTTGAACAAGTTTCAACCTACCACTGCTGCTGCAAAACCTGCACAGAAAGTAGCTGTTTCCGTCTAGCGATCGCTGCTCTATAAATTTTTATTCCTTGAACTCCAAAATTTTAATCAGTTAGGAAAAGCTTCTAAGAGCAGAGTTTTTCCTAACTGATTTTATGTAAAGAGATCCCCCTCAATCCCCCTTATAAAGGGGGAAGAAGATAATTAATTGATTCTCCCCCCTTTACAAGGGGGGCTGGGGGGGATCTAAACTTCAAAACGCAGACAAAAACTCTTTAATCGACACAACAAATATGACTATTCCCTATACAAAATTTGGTAACACTGGTTTAACTGTCTCTAAGCTCGTTCTCGGTACGATGACCTTTGGACTACAAACCGATGAAGAAACTTCCATCAAAATCCTCGATACTGCTGCTGAAGCGGGAATCAACTTTCTCGACACTGCCGATGTTTATCCGCTAGGTGGTGGACTGGAAAATGCAGGGCGCACTGAAGAAATTATTGGACGATGGCTGAAAGGAAAACGCGATCGCTTTATTTTGGCGACCAAGGCAGTCGGCAAAGTCGGTAACGCCCCTTGGGATCAAGGCTCATCGCGCAAACATTTATTTGATGCGATCGATCTTTCGCTGCGCCGCTTGCAGACCGATTATGTCGATCTTTATCAATTGCATTCTGACGACACCAAAACGCCCCTTGATGAGACTATTGAAGCTTTAGATGCGATCGTCAAATCTGGCAAAGTTCGCTATATCGGCGTTTCTAATTTCTTAGCCTATCGCCTCAGCCGCGCTTTAGGCAAAGCAGACACCCGCCACTTGACTAGATTTATTTCCGTACAGCCTCGCTACAATCTCCTATTTCGTCAAATTGAAAGAGAACTTTTACCCCTCGCTCAAGAAGAAGGCTTAGCGGTAATTCCCTATAATCCTCTCGCAGGTGGCTTGCTGACTGGTAAACACACCGCTAGTAAAGAGCCAACGGAAGGAACCAGATTTACTCTTGCCGCCGCCGCAAAGAACTATCAAGATCGTTATTGGCACGATCGCGAATTTAGCACTGTCCAAAAATTACAGGATGTCGCGAAGGAAGCAGGGATTCCGCTAACCACCTTGGCTCTGGCTTGGGTATTGGCAAATCCGATCATCACCGCACCGATTATTGGCGCAAGTCGTCCTGAACAGCTTGCCGATAATTTCAAGGCGTTAGAAATCAAGCTCGATACTGACTTAAAAGACAAGCTCGATCATATTTCTGCTGAATATCGTCTCGGTGACGCACTCCGCTAGAAATTCATGAAAAAACAAGTTCGTAAATTCAATCAGAAGCAACATCAGCGCAATCATCAGCATCACAATTGGCAGAAAGCGGCCGATGCTCCCAACTTACCCAATACTCCATTTCGATTTGTTTGTCATTTTGTCAATCAATTTCGCTGGTTATATGTGGTGATGATTTCCCTAGAAGCACTCCATGCCATTTGTGGAATTATGCTGCCCTATGCGATCGGCGAAATTATGCGCGGAGTCACCAGAGCAACTAGCCAAAATACCGCCGTTCTCGAAGCGATGTGGTCACCATTTTTGCTATTTGCCGCTTTGAGTATTGGTGAAGTTCTATTTGGGCGTACCGCAGGACTAACGATGATTTATACCCAGCCACTGCAAAGGCAAAACGTCAGCCGTAATCTTTACGCCTATCTCCAGCATCATTCACACCGCTACCTCAGTAGCAGCTTTGCGGGAGCCTTAGCCCATCGCATTAGCGAAACTTCCTTGGGTGTGGCGATGACTTTGAATATGCTGATATTTGACTTCATGCCCGTGGCGATCGTCTTTATCGTTGCGGTTGTGCTATTAGCTCGCGCTCACGGTCAACTGGCGCTATTTGTAGGGATTTGGGCAGTTTTATTTATTGTTATCTCCTTCTATTTAGCAGCGCGTAGCCGTCCCCATGCCCTCAAAGCATCGGCTGCCCGTAGCGAGACTACTGGACAAATCGTGGATGCCGTTACCAATCTCAGCAGTGTGCGTCTATTTGCACGCATCAAATTTGAAAGAAAATTTTTAAACGATCGCCTCAAAACCGAACTTAAAGACGTTAGAAAATCAAATTGGTATAACGAGCGCGTGAAATGGTTCCAGTTTGTCGCGGGAGCAATCCTCAAAATTGGAACTTTGTATTACGCAATCAACCTCTGGAGTCGTGGCGCGATTCAAGTTGCTGATTTTGTGATGGCAAGTAGTTTAGCGCTACTAATCATCTCTGAAGCACGAAATTTGAGCCGTCGCTTCCTCGACTTTTTTGAGCAAATCGGCAATGTCAGCAATGGCGTTTACACGATCATTCGCCCCCATGAAATCATCGATCGAGATCGCCCCATTGACCACACAATCACCCAAGGCAAAATCGAATTTCGCGATATTAATTTCAACTATTCTGAAGAAAAGAATGTTTTTGAGAATTTCTCCATCACGATCGCATCGGGGCAAAGAGTCGGGCTAGTTGGCTTATCGGGTTCAGGTAAATCCACTTTTGTAAATTTAGTACTGCGCCTTTTCGATCCCCAATCAGGAAAAATCTTGATTGATGGTGTAGACATTCGCGACATGAGCCAAGAAGCACTTCATGACCAAATCAGCCTCATTCCTCAAGATCCATCCCTGTTTCATCGCACTCTCCTCGAAAATATTCGCTATGGGCGTTTACAGGCAAGCGATCGGGAAGTAGTAGAAGCTGCAAAAAAAGCGAATGCCCATGAATTTATCCAACAAATTCGCGAAGGATATGACTCAATGGTAGGAGAACGCGGCGTAAAGCTATCAGGTGGTCAGCGTCAAAGAATTGCGATCGCCAGAGTCATTCTCAAAGATGCACCGATTCTGATTCTTGATGAAGCGACATCTAGCCTTGATTCGATTACCGAACGCACTATTCAAGATACTCTCGACAAAGAGATGAATGGGAAAACCGTAATTGTCGTGGCGCACCGTCTTTCCACAATTTCTCATTTAGATCGTATTCTTGTATTTGAGCATGGAAAAATAGTTGAAGATGGTTCCCATACTGACTTGCTAGCGCTAAAAGGTGCATATCATCGACTATGGCAAATGCAAGCAGGCGGATTCTTACCTGAAAATCTGAGCGATCAAGATTTTGCTAATAAAGCTCAAAATAACGGTTCTAAAAATGGGTTTCAAATTGGTGCGATCGTCTCTCATTCCAACTCTCAAACTCCAGTAATTTCAGAGTTAATTCAAGATTAGAGATTGGACTAACTTTTAATTTTTTCATTTCAATTTCTATTTAATTTCTATTTAATACTTTCACTTCTGTCCGATTTTGTATAGCAGTTAACTTGAATTTTATAGCGACCCATGAGAGGATGACATTTATAAACTACGGTATTTACATGTATATTTAGTAGATTATGTAAGATCTTTAATTTACAAGGGATCTACAGAATTTGCTATAACTCGCTAGACAAGCCCATGAAAGAACTCCCCCCATTGCTTAAGGTCTTGACTCGCCCCGATCAAGTCCAAAAAATTAAACGGCGATCGCTCTTATTTTCCGCCGCCTATAGCCTCGTTTTATCAACTGCATTAATTGGTTGCGGTACGACTTCAGCCCCTACCGCCTCAACTTCTCCCGATTCTAAAACTGCATCAAAATCGCCTGACGCAAAAACCACTGAAGCCAGCAAACCTGCTGCTAGTGGCGAGAAAAAAGTCATTCGGATTGTGCGCTCTAAACAACTCACGGCTTTAGCAGTCTTAGAGAAACAAGGCACATTAGAAAAAGCTTTTCAACCCCTCGGTTATGAAGTGAAATGGGCAGAGTTTGCCGCAGGGCCTCAACAGCTTGAAGCATTAAACGCTAATGGTTTGGACATTGCCTCTACTGCCGAATCACCTCCTGTGTTTTCCCAAGCCGCAGGTAATCCTCTTGTCTATTTAGGAGCAACCGCTACCAATGGTAAGCCAGTAGCTCTTTTAGTTGGCAAGGATTCGTCTATTAAGAGTGTCCAAGATCTTAAAGGCAAAAAAATCGCTTTCCAGAAAGCTTCCATCGGTCACTACTTAGCGGTCAAAGCCTTTGAAAAAGAAGGATTATCAACGAGTGATTTTGAATCTGTCTTTTTACCTCCCGCCGATGCCAGCGCTGCTTTTAGTCAAGGGAAAGTTGATGGATGGTTTATTTGGGAACCCTTTGTCACCCGTACCGAACTTAGTGGAGTTGGGCAAGTATTACTTGATGGTGAAAAATTGCGCGATACTCGCAACTTCTACACGACAACTCGTAAATACTATGAAGGTAACAAAGAAGCTATCAAACTTTTCTTTGAAGAGTTGGAAAAGGCTGATGCTTGGGTAAAGGCAAATCCCAAGGAGGTCGCAGCACTTCTAACCGATGTCACTAAGGTTGATGCACCCATCTTAGAAAAGATGCACGCTAAGTATGAGTATGGCTTGCGTCCAATTACCGAAGATGTAATTAAAGAGCAAGAGAAAGTTGCTGAGTTTTGGTTCAAGTATAAGCTGATTCCGAATAAGCCCGATGTTCGTGCTGGTTTCCTAAAACCTGAAGAGTACGAATACATTACGCCTAAAGGTGTGCTTGCTCTTGCCAAATAAGCCAAGTCTTAATCTTAGGACTTACGCAAAATCATTTTATCGTAGGGGCAGTTCATGAATAGCCCCTACGATAAAATCGGGTTTTCAAGTTCTTTTGCGTAAGTCCTAAATCTGTTCCTTTAAACCAATTTTCCTGATTACCAATTTGTCACAGGCAGATTGGTAATTGCTATACGAAATCTAAAGATTTTTAAATATATGACTGCCACACTTTCAGCGATCGCTTCTAATACTGCACAGGAGGTAAAAATTACACCTCTAGATGCACCTTTAGGAGCCGTAGTTACTGGCTTAGATGCTAGTAAATCCGTCGATCCAACAACAATTTTGCGTCTAAAACAAGCGCATCGCAACTATCACATTCTCATCTTCAAAAATCAAAAGTTGACCGATGAGCAGTTGAAGAATTTTGCTTATTACTTCGGTGATTTATTTGTTCCTCTTGATGAAACACCTGTACTTGCTTCTAAGGTAGGTTTTACACCTGTTGTTATTCCTGTGGCAAATATCGAAGGTGGCTATACAGGTACAGGTGAACTCACTTTTCATTCAGATCATCACTGGACTCCTTACCCTTCCAGTGGTTCATTTCTCTATGCAGAAGAAGTGACCACTAAGGGCGGTGAGACAGCTTGGCTCAATCTCAATCTTGCCTATGAAGCTTTAGATGAGACTACCAAAGAGCGGATTAAAGATTTGCAGTTAATTACCTACAATCCCTTTGTGCGGACTCCTGATTCGCCTAAACGCTTGTATCGCAAAGATACCTCTGAACCGCTACTTTCGCCTGCATTTCCCCATCCTCTGGTGCGGACTCATCCTGAAAGTGGATTAAAGGTTCTCAGCCTCGGCTATGCGACTGAAGTATCAGTGGTAGGGCTAGATCCAGAGGAAGGTTCAGAACTAATCGCGCAATTGCGAGAACATCTCAATCAACCGAAGTTCTATTACGAGCATAAGTGGTCTGTTGGAGACATTGTGTATTGGGATAATCAATCAACGTTGCACCGCCGTACTGCTTTCGATCCTAGCGATCGCCGTGTTTTAAAGCGTATCAGCCTTGCAGGTAGCCGTCCATTTTAAATACAGTCATCAAAGTAGGGGCAATTCATGAATTGCCCTGCCAATTTATTCTCCGATGAGAAAGTGATTCCCTAGAAAGTCAGTATTCAAGAGGCTTTACTAGCTCCTGAGATTTATGCGGCAATCACACCGCCTGAATTACTAAAAGAAGCATAGTTGTTTTAGATAGAGGAGACTCTTTCTCTCGCCCTTTCTGCTTTTCAAATTCAATTTAGATATCTTAATGTAGAGATTTTATTAATCATGATTGCATCAGTTAAACAAAAACAAGATTCAGTACTTAAACGATTCACATTGTTTGTGATCCCTAGTTTGTTGGCTCTATCAACTACTTTAATCAGTTGCAGCGCTCCTACCAATCCCTCAGCCACAGCAAAGAGTGAATCAAAG
>JBILGV010000064.1:0-28610 GCA_044350865.1 Pseudanabaena sp.
TTTATCTGTTGAGCATTTGAGTCAGAAAATTATCGCTTTTATCAACTATTTTAATGAACTTTTATCCAAACCTTTTAAATGGAAGTTCCGTGGTTAGTGTCTTATTACTTCTGCCAGCCTGTACTAGTCCAAAATTTTCGGGATTGCTAAAGGATAGTTGGCGATCGGTTACGAGCCAGTGCTGCATTGCTTTACATCTATCGCGAAAGTCGGGATCTTTTGCTAAGGTTTGATCCCAATCGGCTATCACCCAAGACTCTAATTCTGGTTTAGCGAATCCGATGATGTGATTAACTGGCGGAATGTTAGGGTTGTTTTTCCATATTTGTTGGAGAAAATTCTCAATATCTTGACGCTTTTGTTCTGCAAAATCTAATTGATTGTTTGCAATTGATGGATAGTCGAGATCGTCAAAAATCACGATTAGATCACAGGTATCTTTGAAATTCAATTTTTGAATTAATTTTGTTTTAATTTGCTCAAGTAAAGATTTACCTGTATAGCCTTGAGGGTTTGGTAATTCATTAGCTGCAAATTTTCTGGGTTTTGGACCTGGTTTATTTTTAATTGGGGTGCATAGTTCAAATTTACAACTTGGGAATGTGTTTTTTAAGTAAGGAAATAGTCCCGATATTTCCGATTCGCCACCTCCTGCAAATACCCATACAATCACAGCGCCCAGCCTCCGATTTCAGGTTCACCCACTCGATATAGATCGCCAAGTTCCCAACCTTCATCTAGGCGGTCTTGGAGGCGTTCTTTGGATAGGGTTTTGACATGGAATAGGGTTTGCTCTGGGTTGGAGGCTTCAAAGACATGGACATTTTCGAGGCGGTCTGTAAATTTATCCAATAGATCAGGACTATGGGTGGTAATGATCACCTGTGTTCTAGCGGCGGTATTCTTTATCCATTCGGCTAGGTAGCTCAACCATTGAACATGTAAGCCCAATTCTGGCTCGTCAATGACGATGAGGGAGGGTAAGTTAGGCGAGTTTAGAATAATTGCCCAACACAACATTCTCACGGTTCCATCAGACATCTCATTGAGAAATAGTGGACGCTTTGTATTATCTAAATTCCACTCAACACTTAGCCTAGTTCTACCTGTTCTGACAGGACGAATACGTTTAGTTCGAGGTAAAATATCACGCATAACAATGTTAATTTGCTCTTCATAATCTATGCTTTCTTGAAAAAGATTATCTAAAACTAGCGCAAGGTTTTCACAATCAGAATTTAAATATTTGTCAGAAGAACCTATCTCTGGCTCTGCATTACGAATCTCCTTAAGATTCATATTATTAGCACTATAAAATCTCCAATCAGTTACACGGTTAATAATTTGACGACGAACGTCATAAACAACTGCTTGATCTGGAGAATGTTTCACGGTCTCTAAAAGTTTTGGAATAATAGACAGTCCCATTTCATCAGTTTGCACTTTATCTATTTTTAGAAATTTAGATCGAGATGGAGCCTCTGGACGGGCTTTAGCGATAACACCCTCTCCACTCGATTGATCGTGAAATTTATAATAATAAAAGGGAGTAGACCTATTCTCAATTGCGAAAGTAGATAAGTATTCTTGAGAAATTTGCGGGAATTTTTTGTCAGAACATAGTATTGATAAATAGAGGCTTACTTCTCTTTGTGTATTAGCAGATTCTTCACCAGCAAAGGTGAATGTTAAATTGCTTTTTTCGGGATAAGAAAACGAAGTATTCAAAATTCTAGATTCCCCAAGTTGCTTAACTGACTTTGTAAAACTTGTTGCATCATTTTTATCTGGAGAAAAATCGCCCGCAAGACTTTCTTTCAAAAATCTAAGCAAAGCTACCAAATTGCTTTTCCCAGAACCATTTGAACCAATAAATATATTTAATCCTTCGTTCAGTTTTAGTCCTTGCTCTAAGTCGAGATTTTTATATCTTTGAGCGCTAATTTCGCTAATATGTTTTATTTTCATAATTTGTTGATCATAAACTTGCTTATAAATAACTTGACTAAAAACTAAACCACCAGCGTATATATTGCTTCACCAGCTTTTTGAAGAAAATCAGTTACAGACTGGGAATCACTTTTAGTAATTGAATACTTCTGATTCGTCGAAGGATTAATATCAGCTTCATGAACAATTCTATTTCTTTGGTCAACAATCAGTTTTAGCTCAGTTTTTACCGCCTCAGTATCCATCGCCATATTGCTCGCAATTTTTTGCCATTTTTGCGGCTCGTTCCATATATAGCTCAGTCCTTTTGCCACATTATCAGGAGTTTGATAAGAAACAGTTTTAAGCTTCCTAACAATAGCTTGTTCAAATACTAACTCTTTTGGGAGGAATGTTGCAGATGTCAACTCACTATATGTGGATATTGTTATGGTTTCTGCAAGATATTGAGGTGTTGTCGGTCGGTTTCCCATAAATATCTCAACCATTCCTATGCGAATAAGATCGTGCATCAATTTATCAAAAGCGCTCACAGAGTAGACAATTTGCGCTCGCAACAAATCATCAAAGGACAAAGGAGTAACTAGAGAACTCTCTAAATACTCATACACTGGGGTAAGAGATTTTGATTCTTCTATATTTTTTCTAAACAGACTTAACGCATTATGCATAGTGTAATAATTTAATCAATTCTTCGCCAAGGTGTCTAAATCTTTCCGAGAAACCATCTCTTGTTTCGCTCATTGTTGTAAGAACTTTCCCAGTCTCATTTATTTCTGCATTTGTTAACTCAAAAATAGGCACTCCAGCAACACGAGATTTTGGCAACAATCCTTGAAAATCAGGGATCTCATCCAGACAATAGCGATTACTTATCAAGTCTGATGAATATTGACCCTCTTTTAGTGCCATTCCAGATCTAGATATTGCAGCAAAAAATTCTCCACTTACCTTGTTTTTAATCTCACTAATGTTATCTCTGTATGGTTTAGCAGCAACTCCATTGCGAATGTTGAAACGTTGAATTAAAGTACCTAAAAACTTTGGCACACCTTCTAGAAGAGGGTATGCAGAATCAGAAAAATTTTGAATAGAATTTCTTTTCCATTCAACCCATCTTGGGAGGATATCCTTTAACGTATCTATTGCCATCACGGAAAATGGATCGGGGTTTGTTGGTACTACAAATCCGTGTGAAGACAAAAATAAATTTTGGTTAATTGCGCTTAGCCCTGGATTTAAGTCAATTAATGTGTAGTCAATATTGTATTTTTCTTCAGTAAGTCTCATTAATTGAGCAAATGCTCCAGGCAAATTTTGCAGCGTCGGCATGGCATTGATAGATGCAAATGACAATGCCGTATCATAAGCTGATAGATTAGCGTGACCTGCTAGCAAATACAGAGAAGTAGCTCTGGATGGAGAAAAACAATTTACTGCTTGAATGGGAGACGGTTTTCCATCAAATGCAACTGAAACACCGTCTTTAATGTTGTGTTGTCTAGTTTCTTGGTCGATATAATACTTCTCAAAGTCATCACCCAGAATCAAGTTTGATAAATTACATTGAGGGTCAGCATCTACAACTAACACCCTGTAATTTTTTGATAACATCCATCCAATATTGTATACAGAGGTTGTTTTACTTACCCCACCTTTATGATTAAAAAGTACTATTCGCTTTGACATATCTACCTATTTTAGTCGGATTCGATTTTTAATTTTTGATCGCAGTTGACAAAGTTTGAGTCAAAAACACCATCCTAATTATAGGGTATTGCTATACTCAAATCACAGTTAATCTTCAAACTGCTGCCAAATCTATGACCCAAGTAATTATTAAAGCATTAAGCAGTCCTGCGGGGGCGATCGCCCCACTTTTTTATCATAGTCTTCATAGTGTTATCTCGTAAAAACCAGTGGTATAACAGCTTTTTTAACATTGCGATCGCCCAGCTTAAAAACAAGAAATACCAATTAATTCCTTCCAGAAGCCATATTCTCAAACTTAGTTAATCGTGGTTCAAATAGTAACTTGACCGTGCCAACTGGTCCATTACGGTGCTTAGCAATAATAATTTCAGCTACACCGCGATCGGGAGTTTCAGGATTGTAATACTCATCGCGATATAAGTTAATAACTAAGTCGGCATCTTGCTCAATGCTGTTATGGACATAAAATCCGTTAGCAACGAAGTTCTCTAAATTTGGTACAGTCAAATCATAGACTAACTCTTCTTCTAATGAATCAATATGCACTAATTGATCCCAATAGACATCGTTAACAGCAAAATTAGAAATATCAGAATCTACTATTGTTTGTAGGTCTGGACTGGGAATTTGACGGGGCATAGCAATGCGATCGCCGATTTGTAATTCATCAAGTCTTTTCCATCCCTGAATTGTCAGAAATTTATGATTGGCTGTGGCTTTGAGCGATCGCCCTAATTGAGTTTTTAGTTGATATACAGGTTTAGAGCCAGTGCAGAAAGCATTGCTCACGATTGCCCGTTCCATTTTGAAGGTTTGGGGATTGATCGCCCAGATTGCAAAATTGGATTTGCCAACCAGATCACCAATGGGAATTTCGGCTCCTGTATCTGCCATTGTGATTAAAGAATCACCACTCAGACAGCCAGATTCTCTCAAATCAGAAAGCATAGGACGCTTATTAGTTCTGGCTTCCACACCACGACTTAACTGGGATAGGGCAATTACAGGCACATTCAATTCACGCGCTAAAGCTTTTAGCGATCGCGTAATTCTTGATATTTCTTGAACGCGATTATCGGAACCCGAACCTTCCATTAATTGCAAATAATCAATCAAAATTAGCCCAAGCACACCGCCTTTTTCGGATTGTAAACGCCTCGCTTTGGAACGCAATTCTGTAATCGGTGGATTGGGAGTATCATCGATAAATAGAGGCAAATCCGACAATCCACTAATTGCCATTGCCACAGTTCCCCATTCATTTTCGCTGATTTGTCCAGTTCGGAGGCGATTACTATCAATACCCATATCGCTAGAGCGCACCTTTGATTGACTCGCCAATAGACGATAAACCAACTGTTCTTTGGACATTTCCAAACTAAAAATTGCCACAGGTAATCGATGGATTTCCGCCATCTTTCGCGCTATTTCTAAACCAAAAGCCGTATTATGGACACAAATATCATTGGCAACAAAATTGTGAGTTTCAGGAATTGTCAAATCATAAACTTGCTTTTCACCGACAAACTCGATCGCTGTAATTTTGTCCCAGTAAATATCACTGCTAGCAAGATTTTGTAATGATAAACAATTTACGGCTGTAGCTAGTTTTAATAATCTCTCTCTAGTAGGAGCGCGTTTACCCACATGGATATTAGAACTATTAATACCTGCTGTTTCTGCTAAGTTCTTCCAAGATTGCTCACCTTTGGCAATCATCAAATCATGCCAAACTTCAACAGGTATTAAATCAGTGTTAGTTTGATATCGCTTAGTATTTAAAGCTAATTTTGCCTTTTGAATAGCATCTTCTTTGCCAAAAACACCAATTTCATTGATTAAAGTGTGTAATGACAAAGCATCAGTAATATCTAATTGCCAACAGTAACGAATTTCTTCTTTGTATTTAACGGACTTATGTTTAAGTTTGGCAATAATACCAAATCGCAATAATAAATGTTGGACTTGACGGGCTAGTTTTTCGCTGGTGCTAGCATAGCCTGCTTGTACTTGACCACTACTTAAAACGGACATCCAGCCATCAGTGGATAATAATCGATTTAAAAAGGTTGTAACTAAAGTTTTTTCTAAGCTAAAAACAAATTCTGGAATAAATTTGCTGTAAGAATTTTTACCCCAAACTTTTAAATCCCTTAGCCAGTTAATTAAAGGATTCCCAAAACCTCTTTGTTTTGCCGTAATGTGAAGCGTCGTAGCGCGATCGCCATGATTCTCACTTCTTACTTTTAAGCTAGGAGAGAATTGTTCTACTGCTTCAATAAAATCATCTTGAATTTTAGGATTTATATTCGTAAATTCAGGACTAGTTTTAGTTAAACAACCATCCCCTAATAGATAGGCTAATAGCTTGATTTCACAAGGACGACAAACTTCTGTTCCAAAAACTGCGATCTGACGCGGAACGGCAATTTTATCGCCCACGCATAATTTACCTAGCTGCTGCCAGCCAGTGATTGTTAAAAATGGATGGGTTAACGTTGTTTCAATCTGTCGCCCTAAAGCAGTTGTCACCCGAAATACGGGTTTGATACCATCATCAATAAAAGCTGATGGTTGGGTCGAGTCAAAGCGCCAATTTTCTCCTAACGTTAAAAGAGTTGGTTTCATTTGATTTTGTTGGTACTGCTCATAGATTCTGGCGATCGTACTAATGCTGCCATCAGCTAAAACCAATTCACTATCAAAGGCTAAGCATTTCCCCATCGACGGACGACCTGCGAGGATAATCAGATCCGATCGCTGCAAGCCATTGGTCATGGCATCGAAATCATAAAAGCCTGTGATTAGTCCCGTGGCGGTGTTATTGCCAGTACCGAGGGAATTAAATCGGCTTTCTAGTTCGCTAAAGGTTTTGGTGAGAATGTCACTGGCAGGGACTAAACCTTGCTGCGCTCGCGATTGCGTTACTGCAAAGATTTTCTGCTCTGATTGATCGAGTAACTGTGCTAGTTCAAGTTCATTGCTATAGCTAATCTCAACCACACCCCTTGCGGCTTCAGCAAGCTTGCGCCGTGCATATTTATCAGCAACCAGTTGAGCATAAAAATCAATATTGACAGCGCTGACGGTGCGATCGCAAAGTTGAGCAATTTTGGTTTGACCGCCAATTTTTTCGAGCATATCGCGATCGCTTAGCCATGTCGTCAAGCTCATCATGTCCGTGGGATTGGACTGGTTATGCAACATCAAGCAAGCCCGAAAAATCTCTTGGTGCGCCGCCACATAAAACATTTCCGCCCGTAAGGTATCTAATACCCGCGACACTGCCTCTGGATCGATCAAGATCCCCCCCAAGACCGCCTCCTCTGCCTCAATATTTTGGGGTGGTAAGCGATCTGCGATCGATTCAAATTCTTTGCTCATATAGTTAATGACTGACGGCGGACTTAGGACTATTTTACGAGTGCTATGCTTACGAGTGTAATTTATGAGTGTATTTCATCATGCTTACTTTCTAAAACTCCAAATTTTCTTTGGAAGAGGGGCTAGGGGTGAGGGTCTTAAAAATATGCAAAATCGCGTTAAAGTAGTCCTACATCTAAATATTTAGTCTATTAGGATGACAAAAACTATGTCTCGTTTACCAATTTCCTTGGCTACCGCCTTTAGCCGCCGCAATGCTCTCAAGATTATTAGCGGTATCCAAAACTTCGATCGCAATTCCGTGAAAATGGTTGTCCAAGCTGCCGAACATGGCGGTGCTACATTTGTGGACATTGCTGCTGATGCTGAAATCATTGCGATCGCTAAGGCTAACTGCTCTCTGCCCATTTGTGTATCAGCCGTGAATGCTCAACAATTGGCTGAGGCTGTTGCTAATGGCGCAGATCTAGTCGAAATCGGTAACTACGACAGTTTCTATGCTCAAGGTCGTATCTTTACCGCCGATGAAATCATCGCGCTTACCGCAGAAACAAGAGCCTTGTTGCCTCATACCGCGATCTCGGTCACAGTTCCCCACACCTTACCTCTCGATCAGCAAGTTACCCTCGCCGAAAAACTCGAAGCGATCGGTGCTGACATCATCCAAACAGAAGGCGGTACAAGCTCGGCTCCAACCCATTCAGGTATCCTTGGGGCGATCGAAAAGGCTTCCCCCACCCTCGCCGCCGCCCATGCCATCAGTCGCGCTGTATCGATCCCCGTTCTTTGCGCTTCTGGCTTGAGCAATATCACTGCACCAATGGCGATCGCTGCTGGTGCATCGGGAGTTGGTGTTGGTTCGGCGGTTAATCAATTGAATGACGTTGTGTCAATGATCGCCACTGTCCGCGCTCTTAAAGAATCCCTCGCAGAATCATTGGTCGCAACAGTAAGCAAGTAAGAAATCATTTAAGAATTACTTTTTGCAGTCAAAATCCCTAAGAGATCCCCCTCAATCCCCCTTAAAAAGGGGGAAGAAGACAATGTATTAATTAATTCTCCCCCCTTTACAAGGGGGGCTGGGGGGGATCTACACCCTTAACCGTAGATAGTTACAGGGGAAGGAATGAGTGAATCTAGACAATTCTTAAATGATTTCTAATTGAATTTAAAATTATGTTTCAACCTAAAGCTGAAGTTATCGCCGATAGCATTAATCAAACAGGCGATCGCCTAACCACTTTTGTCCTCACTTACCATCGCATGATTCATTCCGAATTCATGACCCATCGGATGTTAAGCAAAAACAGTAGTAGTAGTCGCGCTATTCCTGTAGAGAAAATGATTAAACTGGTAGAGAGTCAAGAGGTTTATCCCTTACATTGGGGGAAAAATCAAAAGGGGATGTCCGCTCAAACTGAAGTCACAGAAGACGAAATTAAACAAGCCTCTGAAGTATGGCTACAGGCAAAAAATGATGCCATCCGTCATGCTCGTCATTTAGTTGAAATTGGCATTCATAAGCAAGTTGTCAATCGCTTGTTAGAACCATTTTCAACAATTACCGTAATTTGTTCGGGAACGACATATCAGAACTTTTTTGAACAGCGTTGTCATCCTGACGCTCAACCTGAAATCCAGAATTTGGCGCACAAAATGTTAACCGCCTATAAAGATAGTCAGCCGACAGTATTAGCCGAGGGTAAATGGCATTTACCCTTGATTAAACAAGTGGACATTGATGAAATTAGTGATATGTCCGAATTAGTTAAAGTTGCCGTCGGGCGCTGTGCCAGAGTTAGCTATCTTAATCACGATGGCGATCGCAGTCTTGCGGATGATGTGAAGCTCCACGATCGCCTATTGAGTTCTAAACCTGCTCACTTATCTCCATTTGAGCATGTAGCGATCGCCCTTCCCAATTCCGAAAAACGAGCTAATTTTACAGGCTTTGAAGCCTATCGATTTCAATTAGAAAATTAATGCAAAATAGCCCTAACCCCTAGCCTACGGCGAAACTCTAACGATTGTGCCTACTTTCACTTGGCTGAATAATTCCCTTACATCTTCGTTATACATCCGAATACAACCATGAGAAGCTGCCGTACCAACGGAACTGCGATTTGGTGTACCGTGAAAGCCAGACCAATCCTTACCATCTGTCCAAAAGCCAATCCAGCGATCGCCTAATGGATTTTCAGGATCTTTACTAGGAATCACATCACCCGTAAACGGATTTTGCCAAGCGGGATATTCGATCGCCTGTAAGACGCGATGTTCACCAATGGGACTACTCCATCCTTCACGCCCTACGGCTACAGGGTAAGTTTTTAAACGAGTTTCTCCGTTAAAGGCGGTGACGGTACGACGGCTAATACTAACTTCGAGGCGCGTGACGGGACTTAGTTCAAATTCAAATAACCTGCGATCGGGATTGGTTGTATAGGCTGATTTTAAGGGCGGCAATCTTTTTTGATGGACAAGGGCTTGATAGAGCAGTACGGCTAACTCACTCTTAGAGATGGGATTATTGGGCGCGAGAATGCGCGGATCGGGATAATTAGTAACTAAACCTGCTTGGGTGATTGTGGCGATCGCTCTGATCGAATCTTTGGGAATTTGAGCGCTATCACGATACATTGATGACAAATAGGTTTGCGGATTTTTGTTAGATTTATCGCTGAGGTTAAGTGCAGTAGCGATCGCCGCTAGGGTTTCAGCTTTAGTGGCAGGTTCATTGGAGCGAGTTGAGTTTTTAGGAAGACTGCGATTACCAAAAGCGATCGCCAAGAAGTTAGCAAGTTCGGCGCGGGTAATCAGGCGATCGGGTTGAAAAGTCCCTGTGAAATCCCCTGAAACTAGGGCGGCACTTAAGGCTTGATGGGTCAGTAAACCTTCAACAAATTTTCGCGCCCAATGATTTTGTAAGTCGATGAATAGAAACTGCGCTGGGCTTTCGGTGGCTGCTCCCCCTTTTATCACCGACTTTATTCCAGAATTTGCCCAAACCTTAGCTTGTGAAAAGCCGAAATCAAGTGAAAATAAGAGCAGTATATTCGCGGCGATCGCCCCGCGCAGAATTGGTAACAAAAGATTTGATGATAAAAAATTTGGCGCTAAAAAATTTGGCGATCGCATTTTCAAAAACTTTATTCTTGCAATTATCATTTTTTTGTACTTGATATCGCAGTTAACGACTTTGCGCTTAGCTACTAATAATTAATTCTAACTGCACATCCCAGACATCATGGGGAATATCTTCTAAATAAAATTCATCAAAAATTATTCCAGCTTTAATCCCTCTGGACTTAGGTAGCCAGCGATCATAAAAGCCCCCACCATAACCAAGTCGATAACCTTGGCGATCGCAAGCGATCGCAGGAATTAAAATCAAATCAATATTTTCTAAATTCATAAGTGGCAAATTGGGAAGTGGCTCCAAAATGCCAAAAGAACCTGTTGTCATCTCGTGATCAAAATTAGCGACATCAACTTGATGCCAAATTAGATCTTGGTCTAGACAACGGGCAAATCCCCAATTTCTCTCAGGAAATCTTTGCCATAGGTAACTTAAATCTGGCTCTTGTTTATAAGTGGTGAAAGCTAAGATATTTTGAGCTTGTTGGAAAATAGACCAATTACTAAGGCGATCGCACAACCCTTGACTTTTTTGTTGCCAAATTTCATGGTTAATTTGACAGCGTTGATTAAGTAAATATTTTCTTAATTTCCCTTTGTTTTTCTGCTCATTTTGTCCAAAATTTTCCATGTGGGCTTGATTAATTTTTAGGTAGTGGAACAGGCTTCTAGCCTGTTGGCGGACAAGAGTCCATCTCACATTTTATTTTTAATTGCAACCAGCTACTCAGCCAAAATCAAAAAAAGCCCGACAATTCATAGAGACGACGTAAAATTGCCATGATTTTTTTGTCGTAGTTAACATCTTCAGCCCATCTCCCCGCAAGCTGTCCCAATAGAGGTGCTGTCCCTCTTTTAACTAGACTAAAGCGTGGATCAACTAAGGGTTGTACCAAGGGTTTAGTAGTTGCATAGGCTTTGAGATGTTGAATTTGCGCTCTGACACCGATACGCTGATCGCTAAAACTATCCCCGCGCACACCATTACCGATCGCCCCAATACCAGCAAAATTATTTTGTTCGGGCTTAACATCACCGTCAAATTGGAGAAAGCCAGTTTCTAAGCACATTTGACAAAAGGCAATGTCATAATTGACACCTTCGATCGCGGCTTCTTGACGATAGATATTCGGTAAATCGCCATAGAGACTGAGGGGAGCTTTATTCATTTGCAACAATCGCAATAGTTGCACTTCGGAAGCTAGTCCGTCTGTCATAATCCGATCTATTCGCCCCGTAAGGAGTCCAGCACACAATTTGGTACTACTTTTGGTGCTACTTTGGGGCAGAGACAAAGAGTTTTCAGCTTGAGCATTCCCTTGTCTACGATCAAAATATATGCAATCAAATATCCGATCAAGTGTAAAAATTGCGATCGCCCCTGCTCCAATTTGAAGAAATTGTTTTCTCTTCATAACTAGGTTTGCTGTGGCTAATTGGATCTGAAATATTTGATAAAATTTTGACTAAAATTGCGATGCAATCTAGTTTTTGTAGATAGTTAAGTGACTTTCTGATTTAAGACAAGGGGGATTGGATGGATATTGGGTACGAGGATCAGTGCAACTGCGAGGATCTTGAGAATAAGCAGATACGCCACTGGTAAAAGGAATTAGTAATGCGGAAATAGAGACAATGGATAGTAAGAATTTCATGATTATGACCTTAAAAAGAAGCTTAAATTTGGTGCAGATAGGTTGGGGTTACAAAAAAGTATTAGAACCTTATGAGATAATTTTTGGGTATTTCAACGATTTTTTCAGCAGCCATTTGGCTTAAGTTGCGCTAAACCTTAAATTCCTCTAAACATCAGGTTGCTCTAAACATTCAGGTTGCTCTAAACATCAGGTGCTTAGCTTTGAGATAATCAGTTGTTTGCCAAAAAAATTCCGACTCCGTGATCGAGCAGTCGGTCATCAATAGGGCAATTTCGTTGAGTAGATAGTTGAAATCGCGATCGCGATTAACCTGTGGCTCTAGATGATGCGCGATCAATGGTTGGAACTGATGAGTAAAGATTGGTGGAGTCGGAAAGGCATCGCTTTGCATGGTTTTGACTTGCATAATTTTTACCTATTACCCTGAATGATTAGATAGATGCAGCTTGGGATAGGACAAATCTGCTAGCACTTCCAAAATCCGACAAAAATCGCGTTTTCGCCGCCGATGATTCAAAAAATTGGGAACCTCAGCTTGTCTTGTCCGCTTTTGAAAGTTTTGACGGAGATTGTCGATCGCATTCCAGAATCTACATCTCTCGTCATAGGTGCAAGTCAATAAAAATGACTCGATTTCATTCAATAAACGCCAAAGGCGATCAGATGTCATGTTTAAAGCCTCCTATTTGTGAGGATAAATGAGGAAAAGTCGTTTTTTGTCAGGAAACATGATCTTCCCCTTGTCATAAGCACTAACCAGTGGTAAAAGAATTAAACATTTCTTTATGTGAGGTTAAGTGAGTGCAACGGGGCGGGTAAGTCGTCGGAGTGAGTTAATCAACTCCATGACCTTCGTTGAAAAACAGCATACGATCCAAATTTAAATTTGCACACCTGAAAAAACAGTATTTTTTGTCTGGAAAAACATGAATAAAAGCGTGAATAAAATCACAAATAAAGAAACAAGTAAAATCAGTAAAACTATTAAATAAAATGAAATATTTTGCAGCTTCCTTATCTAGAAATAATTTGTATTTAACATAGATATTCATAGATTGAATTTAAGTAAATGCAAAAATAGCTCTTTCTTTAAAATCCAAGAAATTGATGCAAACTTAAAAACAATATTTTTCATCTTTTTGTTTGAAAAAACAATAATCTGTAGCTTTATCAATAAAACCCCAAATCCTGAAATAGCTTCAAAGCCTTACCTAGATAGATTTATCAGAAAAAACAAGAAAAAACTTAACGAGCATTAAGCCGATGTCAGACTTAATCATGATCTTCCAAAAAATTCGATAAATCTATTGCAATCACCAAAATATATGTTATTTATCTAACGTGAAAAAACAAGAATATGTTGATTAATTTATCTCCAATGAACGTAATTAGATACAGGCTATATACAATTATGCGAATCTAAAATCTTAGATGCATTCAGATAAACATCCCCTGTTTATTTGAACATCATGATTAGCCCTGATTAAATCTAAGCCTAATCAACAATTAATCTGTTTATTTGATACGTTGCCGAGACATTTTCGCCCAGACATTATTTAAAGAGGAGTTACGACCATGACTATTGAAGATGCGATCGCGATCGTTGATATCGCCCTACAACACAAGCGCCTGAGCAATATTCAGGAGCAGTTATTCCGTCAAACATGGGAGGGTAAGACCTATTCTGAGATTGCCGAAACCTGTGGATACGATGCGTCCTATATTCGTGATGTCGGTTATCGCCTGTGGCAGATGCTGACCAAGGGTTTTGGGGAGCGCGTCACCAAGCATAATCTGCAAGTCGTGGTGCGTAGCCATGCTCATCGTTTTCAGGTTTCTACACAGGTAAATGTGCAGGAGGCTAGTGTGCTTCGTAATGAGATTAATCAGATGATTACTAATAATGCTCGCAATCCAAATATTTCTCTGGTCAATCCTCACATCAGTAATGTGAATGAGGACAATGTGAGTCATGCCAATGTCAAGCGATGTGACTGGGGCAATGCGATCGATACTTCGATTTTTTATGGGCGGACAGAAGAACTGACAACGGTGAAAAATTGGGTAATCAGCGATCGCTGTCGTTTGTTAGGCGTATTTGGCATCGGTGGCATCGGAAAAACTGCCTTTGCAACCAAGCTTGCCGAGCAAGTGCAGTCAGAATTTACGCTAATCGCTTGGAAATCCTTGCGTAATGCACCGACCGTGGAAACGATGTTGTCGGAATTGGTAAGTTTTTTGACTAACCAAGCGATCGCTACTTTACCTTCAGATTTTGATCGTTTATTGGCAATGTTGATCCAAGTCCTCAAGCAATCGCGCTGTTTGATTGTCTTTGACAATGTGGAATCGATTCTGCGTAGCGGTGAAACGACAGGACAGTACAGTGAAGGCTATGAAGGCTATGGGCAATTGTTTCGTCAAATCGGTGAAGTGCGTCACCAAAGTTGCTTGATTTTGACCAGCCGCGAAAAGCCATCCGATGTGTTACCGCCTGAAAGTAGTGACCGTATGGTGCGTTCTCTGCAATTGTCGGGACTAAAGGAAGAAGCAAGACAGATGTTTCGTGAAGAATTAGCGATCGCGCCTGAAACCCGCAAGTTGATCGACTTCTATTGTGGTAATCCCCTCGCCCTGACGGTGGTATCCCGTTCTATCTACAGCATGTTCGATGGCAATATTCAAACCTTTCTCGATCAAGAAGCGAATGTATTTGGTGATATTCGGCAGTTGATCGATCAGCAATATGCGCGACTTTCAGACCTAGAGCAGCAGGTTATGTATTGGCTAGCAATCGAACGCGAACCGATTAGTACCGACAATCTCCGTCAAGACATTGTGCCAATGGTTTCCAAATCACAAATCCTCGAATCGGTGATTTCCCTACGCTGGCGATCGCTGATTGAGAAGAACGCCAATAGCTTCACGCAGCAACCTGTGGTGATGGAATATATGACTGATCGCTTAATCGATATGGCTTTTAAGTCGGCGATCGAGCGTAATCCTGAATTTCTGATGAGCTACGCCCTCGTGCAGCAACGTGTTGAAGATGAGATTCGCGAAACCCAAATCCGTCATATCTTGCAGCCTCTTAGCGATCGCCTGATAGCGCATTATGGCAGTATCGATACTTTGCAGCGCGAATTGCATAGTCTGCTAGAGACTTTGCGCGATCGCTCCACGGCGATCGGCTATGCCCAAGGCAATATCATGAATCTATTACGCGCTTCTCAAACCAATCTCAGTAATAGCTTTAGCCGCTTTCCTGAACGGGTGACAGAACATTCGGATTTACAAATTCTAGAGAGATTGCTAGAAAGCGATCGGGCGGGTGGGCTTGCCACATGGGATCATCGCATTCCTTGGGCAAACAATCCTCTTGCTCAGCAAACCTCAGAATCAAAAACCAAAATCCGCAGTAAAAATCTCTATTACCAATGGACAGAAGGTTCCCTCGAACAATTGCAACAGGAATTACAGCAGCAACCTAAACTTCGCAAGAAATATCATGCATGGTTGAACGAGACTGAATTTGCAGCGATCGATGCTGATTTTGAAGCTGTAAAAATCACCGACACGCTCAATCAACCTGTGGATGCGAGATTGGTCTTCATCAATGAGGTGAATGTGATTGAACCACCTGTCGGTTTACCAACGCCCAGAGAGCGCCGCGCTCAAGCTAGAAGCAAAAAACAATCATTTCAAGGCGATCGCTCCCAAAGGTTGGGTTAACTTCTGAGAGTTGGTGATCCATAGCAGCCAAGAGCATCATTTCGCTAGTGGTAGACAAAAATTGTTAGTGTCATGAATTATTCGCGGTGATAATAGGTGGCGACAAAGGTGTAAAACAAGGATTGAGTGCGATCACTGCGGGTTGCCGAACCACTATCAAGGTTAATCATCAATTCATCAAAGTCTTTTTTGTTTTTACGCAATCGCATTGCTCATACAAAAAATTAATCTAATCAATCTAGTATTCTTATCGTTATACTAGCCGATATTGTTTAGCAAACTTCAGGAGAGCATTTTTATGATTCCCAAGTCCTTGCAAAGATTAGTAAAAGCGATAGTGATCGCCATCCCACTAGTTTCTTTAGGAACTCAAAGTGCCTTATCATCAGATCCTCGTGACTTTACTTTGATTAACAATGGTGACTCTGCGGTTATTTCCGTATATATTTCTGATACTGGTCTAACCACTTGGGGTCCCGATATTTTAGGTGTAGATACTCTGCCTGTTGGAAAATCTGCGGAAATTTCTTTCCCCAGTGCTGATCCAAATAGGTGCGTATATGACATCAAGATTACAAGCGAAGCTGGAGATGGTGTGATAAACGGTATTAATCTCTGCACTATACGCACAGTAACCTTTCGTTAGTTATTAATCGTTACCTAGCATTCATTAATATTTTTCAATTCATCAAAAGCAGAGGAATTTCAACAAGCCCTCTGCTTTTATCATTTTTATGTAATTGCATTGCTTATATAAAAACTTAATCTAAGATGGTTTTGATATATCCGCAAGGCTTTTAAGCTATAATGGCATAGTGTTTTTAAATCTTTAATCAAAACACATCCTAAAATGCATCATCAATAACGCTAACGGCGGTGTAAGTTTTTTCTGCAAGAAAATTTTTATACCGTAATACTAAGCGCCACATAAATTTCTGGAGTTGTTTACCTTCATGCCTGAGATCGTTACTGAAACTTATAATGCCGATCAGATCCAAGTACTTGAGGGATTAGAAGCAGTTCGTAAGAGACCTGGGATGTATATCGGTACAACAGGTCCGAAAGGATTACACCACTTAGTTTTTGAAGTTGTTGATAATAGCGTTGATGAAGCGCTAGCGGGACATTGCGATCGCATTGTGGTTGACCTGATGCCTGATGGCTCCGTACTTGTATCCGACAATGGGCGCGGTATTCCCACAGACACGCATCCCAAAACAGGCAAGTCAGCCCTAGAAACCGTATTAACTGTTCTCCATGCTGGCGGTAAATTTGGCAATGGTGGCTACAAGGTATCTGGCGGTTTGCATGGTGTCGGTATCTCCGTGGTTAACGCCCTCTCGGAATGGGTCGAAGTATCGGTATGGCGACTGGAAAAAGTTTACAATCAGCGCTACGAAAGAGGATTTCCTGTCACAGAGCTAATCCCTAGCAAGAGTGAGGAACTCACGCCGCGCCGTGGTACACAGGTTCGTTTCAAGCCTGATCCTCAAATTTTCACAACCCAAACCGAGTTTGAATATGATATTCTTGCGGGTCGTCTCAAGGAACTCGCCTATCTGAATGCTGGCGTAAAAATCGAATTTAGCGATCGCCGTGGCGAAGAGGTTCGCACTGATATTTATTGTTATGAAGGCGGCATTCGTGAATATGTTGCCTATATGACTCGCGACAAGGAGCCAATTCATCCAGACATTATTTATGTGAATGGTGAACGCGATAATGTTGTTGTCGAGGTTGCCCTGCAATGGTGTATTGATTCTTACAATGACAATGTTTTGGGCTTTGCGAATAATATTCGCACAATTGACGGCGGGACTCACCTTGAGGGGCTGAAAACAGTTCTCACGCGCACCATGAATGCGACAGCGCGAAGATTGAAAAAGATCAAAGAAGGTGAATCCAATCTGGCTGGGGAAAATGTCCGTGAGGGCTTGACCGCCGTAATTTCGGTTAAAGTTACTGATCCTGAATTTGAAGGACAAACCAAAACCAAACTTGGTAATACTGAAGTACGCGGTATTGTTGATTCCTTTGTTGGTGAAGTTCTCAATGAATATCTAGAGTTTCATCCTGCGGTGGCGACTGCAATTATCGAAAAAGCGCTCCAAGCATTCAACGCTGCTGAAGCTGCCCGTCGAGCGCGTGAGTTAGTCCGCCGTAAATCAGCTTTAGAGTCTTCTACCCTCCCAGGAAAACTCGCCGATTGCAGTTCTCGCGATCCCAAGTTATCCGAAATTTTCATAGTTGAGGGCGACAGTGCGGGCGGCTCGGCCAAACAAGGTCGCGATCGCCATTATCAAGCGATCCTGCCATTGCGAGGTAAAGTTCTCAATATCGAGAGAGCCGATGACAGCAAGATTTATAAGAACAATGAAATTCAAGCTCTGATTACGGGCTGCGGTTTGGGTATTAAAGGTGAAGATTTTAATGAATCCCAACTGCGCTATCACAAAATCATTCTTCTAGCTGATGCGGACGTGGATGGAGCGCACATTCGTACCTTACTGCTAACCTTCTTCTATCGCTATCAAAGAGAACTGCTCGATCGCGGTTTTATTTATATTGGTTGCCCACCACTATATAAGTTAGAACGTGGTAAAAATGCTCAGTATTGCTACACTGAGCGCGATTTACAGACAGCGATCGCCGCATTCCCGCCCAATGCTAATTACAATATTCAGCGATTCAAAGGATTGGGCGAAATGATGCCACAACAGCTATGGGAAACTACCATGAATCCTGCCACGCGATCGCTCAAACAACTCACTATTGAAGATGCTGCTGAAGCTGATCGCATCTTTACGATCCTTATGGGTGACAAGGTTGCGCCACGCCGTGAGTTTATTGAAACCTATGGTTCTAAATTGGGACTTGCTGATTTAGATATCTAGGGATAGGCGCTTTGCGCCACTTTGCAACAGAAAAAGGACATACAATGTATGTCCTTTTTCTGTTTTATTTGGTTGTTTGATTACAAAATATCCCTTCGGCATCAGCAGCCACCTTACCGTATATGAAGCGGATAGCTATAGGTCTACTGATTTGCGCTTACCCCTTTCGAGAGTAATTGCCTTTTCGGGGATACTAGACCCACACGGGGGGGAATAGGATGGGTCTGCAATTAATGTACATCAACTATAAGGTTTTTGCAATAGATTTTTGAAATTTCTTTGCTCATATTAAGTATTTTGGCAACAAGTACGCAGGCTAGGAACTACTCTCCAAAAGAATTAAGGTCTAACCCATCCCAAATTTATCTAAATTTAGTCCTGCTCACGATTATCAAGATATGATAACTTTTGTAATGGTTTACCCTATAAAGAATTAGGTATAATCAGAGATTGGCATCTTTAGCGATTGCTTGGTGTAATTGTTTGATGCAATTGTTTGGCGCAATTCTTAGCTTAGCGAGATTTGGTATTCGCCAGTATGAATATGCCAGATTTTGCATTTTCCCCTAATCATTTATTTTTACTATGACTGCCCCACTGAATTATCTGATGTGCGCCCCCGATCACTACGACGTAGACTATGTGATCAATCCTTGGATGGAGGGTAACGTTCACAAATCAAGTCGCGATCGCGCTGTTGTGCAATGGCAAAAATTGTATGGAGTCCTTAAGGATTTGGTCAATGTCGAGCTAGTAACACCTGCAAAGGGCTGGCCAGATATGGTATTTACGGCAAATGCTGGCTTGGTATTAGGAGACAAAGCCGTATTGAGCCGCTTTTTACATAAAGAACGTCAAGGCGAAGAGCCATATTTCAAAGAATGGTTTGAATCTAAGGGTTTCACCGTGTATGAACTACCCAAGGATTTACCCTTTGAGGGGGCTGGTGATGCCTTGTTTGATCGCTCTGGCGGTTGGTTATGGGCTGGTTACGGATTTCGTTCCGAACTTGATGCTCATCCCTATCTTGCTAAATGGTTAGATGTGGAAGTTCTATCGTTGCGTTTGATTGATAATCGTTTCTATCACTTAGATACTTGTTTCTGTCCTTTAACGGGTGGATATTTACTCTATTATCCTCCCGCGTTTGACTCCTATTCCAATCGTTTGATCGAGATGCGAGTTCCTGCGGACAAGCGCATTGCCATTGAAGAGGCTGATGCAGTTACATTCTCTTGTAATGCAGTCAACGTTGGTCAAAACGTGGTGATGAACAAAATCAGCGATCGCCTCAAACAACAGATTACTGATGCTGGTTTTACCGTAATCGAAACACCTCTAACTGAATTCTTAAAAGCAGGTGGAGCCGCTAAATGCTTGACCTTAAGAACCGTTGAAGTTGCGATCGCGCCTGAAGGCGAAGAAAGCCCCGTAGAACCTAGCGGTGTGGAAGCTCGCATTGTCGAACTTACAGGACATTTACTAGACTCTGGCATTATCAATCGGGCGCTGGATTTGGTGACAGATAATGGCGGTAGTTTCCAAGTATTAGAGTTCAATCTTGGCGAACAGAGACAAAGTACATCTCTGGCAAAGATTCGCATCTCTGCGCCATCCCATGACCTCATGGAAACAATCATGGGTGAACTGATTGAAATCGGTGCAGTGTTGCAAGATCGCGATACCTCCGATGCTAATCTGGAGCCTGTATTGCAGGACGGCGTTGCCCCCGATGATTTTTATGTCAGTACGATTTATCCTACGGAAGCCAGTGTAAATGGCGAATGGATTCGCTGTACTAATCAGCGTATGGATGCAGCGATCGCCATTAGTCCTGATGGTAAAACTGCTACCTGCAAATTATTGCGTGATCTCGTAGTCGGCGATCGCGTAGTAGTTGGTTACGACGGTGTGCGGACAGTACGCAAACCTGAAGCGAGAGATACTGCTAAAAAAGAAGAATTTTCTTTCATGGGTGCAGGTGTTTCCAGCGAACGCCGTGTGGAACTGGTTGTCGAGCAAATCGCGTGGGAACTCCGCCAAATTCGCGATCGCGGTGGCAAGTTAGTTGTCTCCTGTGGTCCTGTGGTTGTGCATACGGGCGGCGCTCCTCACTTAGCTTATTTGATTCGTGAAGGTTATGTGCAGTCGATGCTCGGTGGTAATGCGATCGCTGTTCACGACATGGAGCAGTCCTCAATGGGAACTTCCCTTGGTGTCGATCTCAAGCGTGGTGTCAGCGTCAAAGGCGGACATCGCCATCACCTGAAGGTAATCAATTCAGTTCGTCGTTATGGCAGTATCCACAAAGCTGTGATTGCTGGTTTCGTCAAAACTGGCGTAATGTACGAATGCGTAACCAATAATGTTCCCTTTGTACTTGCTGGCTCCATCCGTGATGATGGTCCCTTACCAGATACAGTCATGGATTTACTGGAAGCGCAACGCTTGTATAGTGAGCAGATTCGTGGCGCTGACATGATTTTGATGTTGTCATCAATGCTGCATTCGATCGGCGTGGGTAACATGACTCCCGCAGGTGTGAAGATGGTTTGTGTGGATATCAATCCTGCGGTGGTAACTAAACTCGCCGATCGCGGTTCTGTGGAATCCGTTGGCGTTGTCACCGATGTCGGTTTATTCCTTAGCATGCTAGTACAGCAACTCAAGAAACTCGATAGCCCTGTGGCTGTAGCCGTTTAGAGCAATGTAGGGGCAGTTCATGAATTGCCCCTATGTTTGGTTATTTTACGTAAGTTCTACTATTAATAATCATCTCTGACAGCAAAGGTGATAGTTTGCTTGGTCACAATATTAATAACTGTATTTGGCTCAATCACTGTCGCCTGTGGAGCTGTCACATTGCCGATCACCACTCCAGCCGCCGCACCACCAAGCACATCCAGAATCTGAACATTACCGCGAAATACACCACCAAGAACAGCACCTGCGGCTCCACCAATTCCAGCTTGAGTCAAAATCGCTCCCGTATTGGTTGCACGGGGATCTTTGGTATCGTTGATCAGAGCGGATTCAGCTTGTAGTCTTACTGTTGCTCCACGACTAGTAAACCTTTGGGCAACAAATCTGGAACCACCTTCCGCAGGTACAAATTGACCTTCGATTACCGATCCCGCAGGGATTAACACAGTGCCATTAGTTGCGGCAATATCTTGGGCAACCAATAGACTCGTATTCACAGTTTCGCCCTTAGAAATGACAAGGGTATCTTGACGATTGATTTTGGTGGCGATCGCCTGTCCCGCAGGCAAGTTAAAATTAGAGCGAAATACTTGAGATACTTGATTTTGGGGAACTTGGTTGGTTGGGGATGGGGATTGAATTTGGGTGATTTGCGATCGCGTTTTGGATTTATTCCGATAGCGAGGGGAGGCTTCACTAGGACTAGCGCTCAGAGAGGTTATCGCAATGCTTAGCATGGTTAGGGATGCCATGATTGCAGATTTTGTTGTGAATTTTGTTGTGAATTTTGAAGTAAGTCTAGCGATCATAAATACCTCTGGAGATGTCCATCGAGTTCTATAGCAATCCTGAATCATTTGTGGCTTCGACTCCGCTCAGCCATCAGTCCACATTGGGTGAGCGAAGTCGAACCCTGTTTTAACTCATTTCGGATTGTTATATTTGGGTAGGACTAGTGATAGATGATCTTTGTTCCTGAAAAATGACTGATTGATGTATTAGTTAATGTATTAGTTAACCTGTTAATTGATGTATTATTTAGTCGCGATCAATTCAGAGTCAGCGTTTTTAGTGGCGGCTGATTTTTTCCCTTTTTTGATATTAGATTAAGAGTCAAAAATTAATAATGAACAAAATAAATTTCACATCTGCATTGAAATCTAGATATAAGTTTTCAATGAGAACATTTGTCGTCATGTTTTTGGCGATCGCTACATTTACCTTTGTCCTGTTCCAGACACCTCAAGGATTATATGCACAGACACTTTCCCCTAATCTCCTTGAGCAATACAATCAATCGGTTTTCGATGCGAAGGTAGCAGATCTAGATGAAGTATTCGACAATCTTTTAGATATTAGCGAATCCAACAATTTCCTAATTTGGCAAAACAATACATCACCCAAGGGCAAGCTATTGGTAGCGACTTGGACGAATTGGACGGGATATGACAATAAAGTGGGGCAAACAATCACCACTACTCGTCAAACATGGGTAACAGCAGCCCCCGAACTCCAAATTTTCTGTAAGGAAAAATTGAAAGAAGTAACCGAGCAAAGCGATCGCACTCTGCGCCTAGAGCAGTTATTGGGGCTACCGCCAAATAATGGCAAGACTCGCTTTGTCGAGTTTTGGGTAAATCCACAGGATCTATTCCGTCCTAGTGCTGATGCAGAAATTAGCGATCGCACTGCTTTTGGTGAGTTTACCCAATTACCCAAAGCCGTTGCAGAACAAGCCAAACCCGAATATGTCAAATGGTTTGAGGATTTAAGATCCAAGTCCTACAACGCTACGGGTGGTTATCCTTGGACAAGAATGGGTTATACCTACGATTGGGGCAATGCCCAAAGCGAGATTGGACTGAGTGAGTTTGTGATCAATTCTGGTGTGGCGATCAAAGTGAAGTCGGTACAGACCAACGATAAGTATTGCGTCTCCTAAAATAAAATCGCCGCGCAAAGCGCGGCGATTTTATCCTATTTAGAAGCTTGCTTGTATACCGACCCGATAAGTTAAACCTGGTTGATAGATGCGATTAGTTTTTTCGTAACTATTATCAGTCAGGTTTTCCAGACTCAAAGTTAGATCTAGATTTTTGGATAATGGCGCTTTAGCGTTGAAGTCTAAACTTAGATAGGATGGGGAAAAGTCGGTGGCAGTTTGACCTGCTGTTCCTAATGCAAATATAGAACGCCGAGAACCACTGTAGTAGTTAAAAAACAGATTGGCTTTCCAACCATTGGAGTCATAACTTACACCAAGTTTGCCGACAGAATAGGGAACAGTGGCTAGTTGTAATCCGACTTCTGATGCAGTTTTGCTAGTAGCAATCTTGGCATCAGTATAGGTGTAATTTAGGAATGATGAAAACTCAGGAGTGATTTTCAGCTTTAATGCAGCCTCAATCCCATTGGTGTTGACCTGTCCCACATTTTGCCACTGACCAGCGATCACTCCTAAGCGATCGCTTAGGCTGCTTCCAAAATAAGTTACTTGAGCCAGCAAAGATTCGGTCACATTCAAATCAATTCCAGCCGTCCAAGCCACACCTTTTTCAGGAGTGAGATTAGGATTGGCTCGCCAATTATGGACTGTATCAAATACATAAAGCTGATCAAGTCCAGGGTTGCGCTGAAGTACGGCAAGGCTATTCCGAAAAGCTATATCTGGCGTGATATTCCATCTTGTGCCAATGGTAGGATTAAGATAACTTCCAAAATCGCTGGTAAAGTTCTGACGCAATCCAAGTTCTAATTGCAGATTTTCATCAAGTTTCCATGTATTTAAGGCGAACAAGGCAAATAGAGAGCGATCGCGATTGACATTACCGTTGAAAGGAGTTAATGCAGCTACAGTACTAAGAACATCGCCACGAATAGAATCAGTCTTGAGATCAAAGCCCCATGTCAACTTATTATTGGCTGCTAACTGCCATTGATGTTCAACGCGACCACTCAAAGTTTTGGAGTCTAATGCTCCGCTACGGAATGCTGAGCCTGATGGTCCATAGGTATTAAAGTAATCTTGATTAAAGGCGATCGTCGATTTCAAAATTGATTCATCGGCAGCACCTAGCTTGCTGGTCAGGGTTGCACCAATATTAAACAAATCATGATCTAAGCGATCGCGCTGCAATGGAAATCCGAAATAAAGTAATCCTCGACGACTAGCACTTTTGTAAGCATCAATACTGAGAGAATTACGGCTGTCAAGGGGAGTTTCCACAGTCGCGTAAAAATTGTCAATGCGGGAATCACCATTAAAAAGCTTCCCATCCGCAGGATTACGATTAGCGGCTCCCACAGGTACAGAATAATTATTGTCTGTGGAAAAACGCTCATAACCTAAACGGAAATTGGTCGCGCCACTTGTGCCACCATAGCCAAATCGATAGCGTTGATAGCCATAGGAGCCTAGTTCAAGCCCCGCAGTTGCCTTGAGCGGTTGTGGCTCTTTCTTGGTAATCAGATTGACTACACCGCCAAATGCTTCGGAGCCATAGAGGGTCGCACTAGTTCCACCTGTTAATTCCACCCGCTCGATCGCATCTACAGGAATACTATTAAGATCAGTCCCGCCATGATAGGTATTGACATTGCTGCCAAAGGAGCGTCCGTTAATTTGAAATGAAGATTGATTAATGGAGAATCCCCGCAAAAACGTGCCTGTATGGATATCAGCTCCAAATCCATAATCATTGATCGCAAATCCAGGTAAGCTGCGTAAAAGTTCCGATGCTGTAGTGGGATTTTGTCTCTGAATTTGCTCTTTCGGAACAGTATAGGCGGGGGCAACAGTGGGTGCAAATCGGGCTTTTTTACCTGTTACTTCCACTTCAATTTCGTCACTATCAGTTTCGGAATCCGCTACTTCAAGCTGAGCAGGGATAACAACATTATTAATTTTTTTGTTTAGTTCTGAATTTGTTACGGATTCAGCAAAACTTGGCTTAGTAATTCCACAAATAGCCACAAGAAAAACAGGTGCTAAGACTAGCAACTTTATGGACTTCATATCTATTTCAACTCCTCACAGGTTTAATTGCCACAGTCTGGGCAATCTAGCAGATTATTATTCGACGACCTCGTGATTAATGTCAAAAGACAGAATGTCAAACAAGAGCGATCGCTAAATATGGTCGGGATCTTCACCCAACTCTCTTAATCGTTGCGCTAATCTCTCGGCACGTTGCTTCTCAGACTCAGCCCGTTGCCTTTCAGATTCAGCCTTCTGTTGGGCGGCTTCTTCAGGTAGAAGCACCAAAGCTCCCGTTGAGTCATAAAAACGCAACCAAGTGAGATTTTCGCGATCAATCGTACCGACCCAAGTCCCTAACCATAACCCCAAGGATTCACACCATAACCAACCACGGCTATCTGGCTCGATCGCTTCGTAGGCATTGTGGCGATGCCAACCGCGTAATGAATTAGCATCAAAGGGATTATAAACAAAGTAATCTTGGGTCTTAAAAACGCGATCGTACAACTGCTTTTTCAGTCCTAAATCCACATTTGCCGTGCTAGGAGGCATGAGTTCGATGATCGTATCGGGGTAACGTCCATCTTCTTCCCATACCACCCAACCAAGGCGATCGCGATGACCATCTACATCCAAAGCTACAAAAAAGTCTGGTCCTCTAAAGTCACGATTTTTGACCTGTGCGGTGCTGTAATAGACGAACATATTGCCACCGACATAAAAATCAGTTGCTTCGCCACGATATTGTTGGTAAGAGCGAATCAATACATTCATCGCTACACGATGCTGATTAGTTTCCAATGGCTCTCCGTCATCAAATATTAAATCTGTGGGCGGCATGGGGGGAATCCATACGTCCTCTTCTATGTTTTGTTCTATGTTTTGTTCTATGTCCTGTTCGGTGGTCGTCTGTTTGGGAAGAGTGTTAACCATGTTAGGGAACCAACCACGATAGTCTATTTGAATATTTTAACTTATATCTAGATCGCTGACTAAAACTAAAATTTGAAGGGATTTATGATTTTTGATGACAAGGCGATCGCTGCCTCAATCAGATTTTACCTGTTAATATGGTAGTCAATCGCCACTGATCGCCGATCACATAAATATTTTGAGGCTACCTAAAGTTTTTATGTCACAATATTTTTGTGGTTAGGGCGATGGGTAACTCAAGATGCAGCCTGATGAAAATTTCTGGAAAAAGTGTGAGGGCGAACAAATTGCCAATGCATACGAACTTGAACAGTTATTGGGCTGTGGGGCTTTTGGTGGTGTGTTTCGAGCCGTGCAGATTGCCAATGGCAGAAGGCTGAATAAGCGGGTGGCGGTAAAGCTGATGCTTTCTGGCACGATTCAGCAAGAGGAGCTAAATTTTGCGCTTGATTTGCCATCTCATCAAAATCTGGTGCAGCATTTCGCGGGTAATAATGTGGAGATTCGCGGGTTTCCGATGTTCTATTTGGTGATGGAGTTGGCGGATTGCTCTCTGGCAGATTTTGTGAAAAAACGGGGTGGTAAGATTTCTTCTGTGGAGGCTAAGGCGATTGTGCGGGATATTGCTCAGGGCTTGAAGTTTTTGCATGAGATTGATGCTGGTGATTCTCAAGACAAGAGATATGTGCATCGCGATAAAGCATCTTTTAGGCGATCGAATACGAAAGATGCTGGTGATTTTCAAGACAAGAGATATGTGCATCGCGATCTCAAGTTGTTGAATGTTTTGCAGGTGGGCGGTGTTTGGAAAATTGCTGATTTTGGTGTAGCGAAGGCGTTGGATCGAGGCACGATGCAAACTGCAAACGTAATGGGTACGTCTTATTATAGACCGCCCGAACTGTTCCGTAATGGCTATGTTTCGACTAAGTGGGATGTCTGGTCTTTAGGGGTGATGATTGTAGAAATGTTGACGGCGCATTTTCCGTTTGAAGCTGTATATCGGGATGAATTGGAGCGTAAAATCCAGAGGGAGAATCCAAATTTACAGGGTGTTCCTATCGAATGGCTTGATGTTGTCAAGGGTTGTTTGGTGAAGGATCATGAGAGGCGTTGGGCGGCGGCGGATGTATTGAATTCGTTAGAATCAAATGCTGGATCTCGAATCGAGAGAAGATTGAATTCGTTAGAATCAAATGCTGAATCGTCTAATTTATCAGAAATTATCGAGGGATCTCGAACCGAAAGAAGATTAAAGTCGTTAGAATCAAATGCTGGAAATCGAACCGAGAGAAGAGCTGTAGCCGCAAAAAGTAAAAAAACTCAAGCCAGTTTCAAGACTGTTTTATATATACTTGTAGTTATTGGAATGGTTTTTACTGGGGTAATGAATCGACATCTTATTCCATTGATTCATGGAGATATATTAAACGCAAGTGGGAATAAAAAAGAGGCTTTGGATAAGTATCAAGAAGCAATATACATTAAATCAGATGATAGTTATGCTTATTTTCATTCCGCTTATTTGAAGTCTGCATTAGGAGACAAAGAAGGAGCGATCGCCGACTACAACAGAGTCATCCGAATCAATCCTAATTATGATAAGGCTTACAACAATCGTGGGGCTACAAAATCTGCATTAGGAGACAAAGAAGGAGCGATCGCCGACTACAACGGAGCCATCCGAATCAATCCTAATCTTGCTGAGGCTTACAACAATCGCGGGGCTGCAAAATCTGCATTAAGAGGTAAAGAAGGAGTGATCACCGACTACAATGAAGCTATCCGAATCAATCCTAATTATGCTGATGCTTACAAAAATCGCGGAAATGCGAAGAACGATTTAGGAGACAAACAAGGAGCGATCGCCGACTACAACGAAGCCATCCGAATCAATCCTAATTATGCTGATGCTTACAACAATCGCGGGAATGTGAAGAAAGATTTAGGAGACAAACAAGGAGCGATCGCCGACTACAACGAAGCCATCCGACTCAACTCTGATCATGCTAATGCTTATTACAATCGAGGGAATACTTACCAAAAGTTGGGAGAGAAGCAGAAAGCTTTAGCCGATTTTCGAGAAGCATCGAGGCTCTATCAACAACAAGGTAAAATATCAGACTATAACGATGCCGAAGGTAGGATTAGAAAATTAGGAGGGTAATAGGAAGGAAAAAGTAGAAATATAAAAGGAAAAATCGGGAAGATATTAGGTGGATTTTTATGATGTTATCGATATGGCAGAGTTTTCAGGCTTGGTTGAATAAACTATTTGGGGCGCGTCAAGCCGCAACACCAAATTCTGTTATTTCTAACTCGTCAATGATGCAAAACGTACTCGACACTGTGCTGTTGCAGGCAAGAAAAGTGATTAATCGAACCGTGCCACAGCTAGAGGGTGTAATTAAAAGTGAAATGGGAGGAATAAATGAGGATGGAATGTATGATAGATAGCAGTTCTAGTCGAAGGAAGTGATAAAACGAGATATGGATATGAAAACAAAAACAGCATCGTCCAGTAAA
>JBILGV010000065.1:0-28484 GCA_044350865.1 Pseudanabaena sp.
TTCTCAGTTAGATGCAACAGCCGATCAACTTAAAACCAGCGATCTGCATGTGGTTGAAACCTGTCCATTGCTAGCACCTGTGGAAGTAAAGGCCGAATTACCGATTACTAATGCGATCGCTAAGGTGGTATCCGATGCTAGAGCCAGAATCAGAAATATTTTGAATGGTAGCGATCGCCGCTTATTGGTGGTGGTTGGTCCCTGCTCAATCCATGATGTCAAAGCTGCACGGGAATATGCCGAAAAATTAGCAAAATTCCGTGATGAGGTCAGTGATGCCTTGGAAATTGTGATGCGGGTGTATTTTGAGAAACCCCGCACGACGATTGGCTGGAAAGGTTTGATTAATGATCCCCATTTAAATGGCACGTTTGATATTAATTACGGTATCAGTATGGCACGGGGATTATTGCTGGATGTCGCCAAATTGGGCTTGCCCAGCGCCACCGAACTGCTCGATCCGATTGTGCCGCAATATCTGGCGGATTTGATTTCATGGACTGCGATCGGAGCGCGAACAACTGAGAGTCAGACTCATCGGGAAATGTCATCGGGGCTGTCAATGCCCGTTGGTTTCAAAAATGGTACAGATGGCAGCATTGATGTCGCGATTAACGCTTTGCTTTCGGCACGTCAGCCGCACCGTTTTCTCGGTGTTAATAATGATGGACGCGCCAGTATCGTCACGACCACGGGCAATCCTGATGGACATATTGTGTTGCGCGGCGGTAAGCAAGGACCAAATTACGATCATGCTCATGTGGAAGCGATCGCTAATCGTCTCCGCGATCGCCAACTTGCGCCCTATCTGATGATTGATTGCAGTCACGATAACAGTGGTCAAGATTATAAAAATCAGCCCCTCGTGTTGCAAGATATTTGCGAACAAGTACGGGATGGACAGGCATCAATTGTGGGCATCATGCTCGAAAGTCATCTCAATCGTGGTAAGCAACCGTTGAAAGACTTGGCAAAACTGGAATATGGCAAGAGTATTACCGATGGTTGTATTAATTTTGAGACAACTACTGAGGTTCTAACCGACTTGGCAAATGCAGTGCGATCGGGACGATTCTAAAAAAGAAAAGCACCCTTTGGGTGCTTTTCTTTATCACTTTTTTTAATGAATAAATGCTGCAAATCACCAAATATAAAGCGATCGCTCTTGATGAAATTAGTATTACGGCAATTAGATCGCAGGGGGCAGGGGGACAGAATGTGAATAAAGTCTCCACGGCGATTCATTTGCGCTTTGATATTAATGCATCTTCGTTATCGCCACTTTTCAAAGAACGACTTTTAAACTTAAGCGATCGCCGCATTACGAAAGATGGGGTGATCATCATTAAGGCGCAACAACATCGCACGCAGGAACAAAACAAAGAAGACGCGCTCAAACGTCTCCAGTTATTAATTCAAAGTATAGCGATCGCGCCGACAACGCGTAAGCCGACTAAGCCTTCCCGTAGCGCTCAAAATAGACGGATCGAGGATAAAGCCAAACGCGGCGAAGTTAAAGCTTCAAGGGGCAATATTACTGAATTTTAATGGTTTTTCATTACCCGTTCAATCTCACGCTTATCATCGCGCTTCTTCATGTCATCACGTTTGTCATGCAATTTCTTATTACGCACAACCGCAAGGTCAACTTTAATCCAGCCATCCTTCTGATAAACCTTCAGGGGAACTAAGGTCAAACCCTTTTGCTGTACTTCAGCGATCAACTTACGCATTTCAATCTTATGCAATAGCAATCTGCGAGTGCGGGTTGGCTCGTGATTGAAATACACACTCGTAGTACGGTGTGGTGGAATGTACATGTTCAGCAACATAATCTGCCCTTTACGAACGATTCCGTAAGCATCACGCAAATTTGCCTGCCCCCCTTTAACTGCTTTTACCTCAGTACCAAGCAGCTCAATACCTGCTTCATAGGTTTCAAGAATTTCGTAATTAAATCTTGCCTGCCGATTTTCAGCAAGCACACGATAATAATTTGCCATTTATGCTTATCTTTTGATTAATACTGTCAATATCCTTCGGAAACTTCTAATAGCGTCCATGCGTTGTTATCACTAAAAGCTTTAGAAATCCGATCAGAAATCCCATGACAGTGATTATCCACACGAAGAGGGAGTTCGGCATTTTTGGTAACGCTGGTCAATTTTACTTGCCTACCTGAAATCTCAGAGCGATGGATTAAAACCTCGACAGTTACCATTTTGGCGAACGAAACATTAGTCTCAGCCTCTTGAGACAGCACATAGTCATCGGTTTCATAGGTAATTACCAAACCACAAGCTTCCAACGTTTTGGTAATCGTTGTGTGCAGTGCTTCGGGAGCGATGTCAACTACAAAATGTTGAGTGTATCTAGCCATAAATCATCAAATCAACTGGTTCGGCTAGCAGTTTACTAGTCCTTGTCTACAAACCGTTTCTAAAAGCTATATGTCTATTCTAGGCTATGTCATTTTTTGACGTTAGCACTTTGATTTAGTTTAGGTGTTACAGCCTAACCATCATAAACCAAGCTGTACTTAAATCGTGCAGCATAAGTGATCGTAAATTTTTTTACTAAGTAACTAGGCTGAATTAGGGGCGCGTCGAAGCCACGAGTTCTAATCCTATTTCATTTGTGGGAAAGTTTCATTTGCGGGAAAGACAAGGGGCTTAAGCCCCTTGTTATATAATTTTGGTTCTGACGACTCATTTAAAATTGCTATGTCTATATCTATGAAGAAAAGAGTCGTCCTTTAGCAAATTTCGGGAATAATGTAAAGGGGGGCTTGCGGTAGCCACTTATGCTGTACTTCGTGCGTCATAAGTTTAAGGGGGTAGTTCACGAAGTTTTAGTTATTGGGACATTTTTTATGTTGTACACATCAAAACTGCTGTTAGCAGTAAAAACCAGTGATCGTACTACTGAGCCCGAAAATTCATTAGGGGGGATCGAGCGGTCTACCTTGCCATTGCAGAATACTTTTGGAGTAAGTTTACTGCTGGTGCTATTGTGTGGGGCGATCGCCGCAACTGCCTATCATTATTGGCAATTACGCAAAACACGGCAGCAACTGAAGATCGAGAAAATCAAAACTCAAGAGCTTGCCAAAAAGCTGAAATTAGCTCTGTGTACCATTGATGAGCATGAACGTAATCCTGACTTGATTCATTCCCGTGAGTTTAATCTTGATTATCTGAGCATGAGGATGGAGGAGCCACATTTCTGTGAAATCATTTTGGCGCAAATGAAGGTTAATCTTCGTCAAAAAGTTGCGCCTGTTTTGATGCCAACTGCTGTGGATAGTGGGCAAGTCCGCAAAGTTGACGTGACTTTTGATGTGTCCTATCAGCCCGAACACCATGACGATACGCAAATGCGGGTACTTTTTCGGATTAATGTCAAGTTAGCCAAAATTCCCCTTAATGGCTCGCAAAGTATTCTCAAGGAGCTAGCGATCGGGCTAGAAAATTTTGTGTCCGCCTCTGATGCAAATCGCAACTGGCAGCCAACAATTCAAGGACGACTGGCGGTAATTAGCTGGGATCAAAACGCTAAGCCAACGCCGCTATTGGTGATCGAGCAAACTAATGAGGGGGCAAATGTGTTGTTGCGGAATAAACGATTGGCGCATTCTAAAAAATAAATTCTAAGAACGTACTTGGATAGCAGATTAATCTCGATAGACTATTGACATAAATAATCAATAAGATTAGAGTGTGATTAATGAAGCTTTGGTACAGGTGTAGGACTCAGCACCGTTTCAATAATTCATAGTTCAAATGCGTTAGTAGGATTTAGTGACAAAATAGCTTTTTGCAAAGATTGCTGAAAGAGGTTTTCGTAAAAAAGTATTTGTCGCTAAGTCCCTTTTATTTGACCAGTATTTAACTAGTATTTAGCTAAATTAATGACATAGCTAGAGCAAATTTTAAAAACTTAATCATAATTATTCTCAATAAAAATATGAATTTTAATCAATCCCCTTCCGCTCAAGTCGTCAGCATTTGCACTAGTCAATCTTTGCGCCGTTTTGATCTGCCCCTATTACGATCGCTATCTCGACAGTACAACATTGCTCAATGGGAATATTGCCAAGAACCCGATGAACCTGTTGATGTGAACATGTCGATCGCTTTATTGCATGAATATTTGCAAACTTGTCAAGGTGCGGTGCATTTGGTGGGACATGGAATTTCGGGACTGGTGGGCTGGCTGTATGCGCGACAATATCCTGAACGGGTGCGATCGCTAACTTTGTTGTCGGTGGGAGTTAACTTAAATGTCAGTTGGCATCACCATTATTATGAACAGCGTCAGTTGTTTAGTTGTAGCCGCGAAAGTATGCTGATGCGGACGGCTTTTTATCTATTTGGTTATCGGGATAAAGAGATGCTGTATTGGCTAGCCGACTTACTCAAACAGGATCTCGATAATTCTTTGGTTCCCTACAGTTTTAATCCATCGTCAGCCGCTATAGCTCGTAAAGCACCAATATCACCTGTATTGATCGATGTGCCAATGCTGGTTTGTGGAGCTATGGATGATCATGTGATTAATGGTGGGGATAATTTTTATCAAAAATGGCGATCGCAGCTAAAAGATAGCGATCGCCTATGGTTGAGTCAGCAAGGTAAGCACTTTTTTCACTACACCCAAAGTCAAGCCGTGAGTAATCAAATTCGTCATTTTTGGCAATCGCTTAATCTTGTCACCGTCGCTCAATCCTGTGGTAATTTGTCGCCATCAAGCCATATAGCATAACTACCAAGTATTTTCAGGTTTTCCGTAACGGCTCTAAGTTCCTGCAATGCGTCATGAAAATTAGGATCTTCAACTGGGGCATCAATGTCGATGAAGAAAATATATTCGCCGAGCGATCGCTTGGTGGGGCGTGACTCGATGCGACTTAAGTTAATTTGGCGATCGGCAAATACTAATAATGGTTTGACTAGCGCTCCTGGCATATTGCGACTGAGACTAAAAGCTAGAGAGGAATGTGTTCCTTTGGTGGTTGGTGCGGTGCGACCTAATACTAAAAAGCGGGTGCAGTTATCGGGTTGATCGTTAATCGGAAATTTTAAAATTGGGACGTTATATAATTTGGCGGCGCGTTCTGAGGCGATCGCGGCTACGGTAATATCTTTAGCGGCGCTATGGACACCATCGGCGGTGGAGTCAGTGGCGATTTGCTGCACGGTGGGTAAATAGCGATCGAGCCATTGTTGGCATTGGGCTAAGCCTTGGGGATGGGAATAGACAGTTTTGATATCTTCTAGTTTTTCGGCATGGGTGATCAGGGCATGGGCGATGGGGATGACGATCGCCTGTTGGATTTGCAGAGACTCAGATTGCCAGAGACTATCAAGGGTCATGGTTACGCTACCTTGGATCGAGTTCTCCACTGGCACGATCGCAATCTCCACAAGACCACGCTCGGCGGCGTTAATGGCTTGAGGGATAGTGGGATAAGGGCGCAGGGTGGGAATATCTTGGGGTGAGTCTGGATAGTTTAGCTGCAAGTATTGCAGTGCTGCCATTTCTGAATATGTACCTGCGGGACCAAGATAAGCGATCGTTGTCATAAAATAAACTTAGATTTGAACTTAAAAAAATATGGGCATCAGAGCTAGCTATAGACGTATCACTCCAGATGAGTTTGCCGAACTGCAAAATAACCCTGAAAGTGCTAAAACTCTATTGAGTTTCGATAATATTGATTTCAATCTTGACCAGTATTGGCAAGCATTACATTTTCTGATTACTGGCGAGTCAGGGTTACAAGCCTATAACTCACTACCACCTCATTTCAATGTAGTCTTTGGAGGCACTCCCACGCAGTTTGAAACTGATTATGGATTTGTACGCTACCTTAATCCTGAAGAGGTTAGCGATGTTTCTAATTTACTAAATACAATTTCCACAGAAGAATTGAAGCAAAAATTTGATCCTGATGAATTTAATGCTGAAATGATTTATCCGCTTGCGCCTGATAAGTGGAATATTCAAGCAATAGAGGAATTGCTAGATATTTTTTATCCGAAATTAGTGAGTTTTTTTAAAGATGCAGATCGAGACAAAAACATTGTTTTACTTTCATGTGATTAATTAAAAAAAGTATGGGTATTACAGCTAGCTATAGACGCATTACACCAGATAACTTCGCGGAAGTTCAAAGCAATCCTGAAATTGCAAAGAATTTTTTTTGGTTTGATTTGGATGATATAGACTTCAGTGACCTTGAAGCAATGAGTGCCAGATTTGAAGAGCAAAAAGCTAAACAAGGTTACTTTAGTATTGAAAAGGAGTGGCACGCACTACATTTCTTACTTACTGGAGAATCGGGTTCACAAGGTGACACTAACCCACTACCTCATTCCAATGTAGTCTTTGGCGGAACCCCAACGCAGTTTAAATCAGGCTTGGGCTTTATCCGTTACCTGAATCCACAGGAAGTCAAAGAAGTTGCTGAGTTGTTAAGCACAATTTCTGTAGAAGAATTGTCGAGAAGATTTGATCCTGACGCATTCAATAATGCAATGATTTATCCTTCTGATGACTGGGATGAGGAAGAAATAGAGCCATTGTTAGAGATTTATTATCCACAATTAGTGGATTTTTTTCAGGATGCTGCTAAAAGTGGAGATATTGTTTTACTTTCATCTGATTAATTTAAAAATAGTATGGGTATCACAGCTAACTATAGATGTATTCCACCAGCCGATTTTGCTGAAATGCAAATTAGTCCTGAATTAGCTAAAACTTTATTGGATGTCGATAATATTGATTTCAGTCTAGGTAAAGAGTGGCACGCACTGGATTTTTTGCTATCGGGAAAGGATACTCAAGCACCACCGCCCTACTGCAATGTTGTAATGGGAGGAACACCAACGAAGTTTGAGGCAACCTACGGTTTTATTCGTTACCTTAGTCCTGAAGAAGTCAAAGCAGTTTCTGAGTTATTGAGTTCGATTTCTGTAGATAAATTAAGACGAAGATTTGATACTGATGCATTTAATGCTGCAAGAATTTACCCACTTAATGACAAATGGGACGAGGAGGACATAGAGGACTTGTTAGAGATTTATCCAGAATTAGTAGAGTTTTTTCAAGAAGCTTCGCAATATGGCGATATTGTTTTGCTATCATCTGATTAATTTCATAAATATAGAAAGAACACAAGGCGCTCTTTCTATATTTCTATGTTCCTAAAACTTTACTGATAGCGATTTTTTCTCAGGCAGTTGAGTATATTCCGCAACAATCTTCCGAAACTCTTCGCCGTCCATAGTTTCTACATCGAGCAGAATATCAACTAGGCGATCGCACAAATCACGATTTTCTAGGATGATCTGCTTGGCTTGAGCGTAGCAAGTTTTCGCAATGTTGCGGATTTGCTGATCGATTTTACTGCCCACCTCTTCGGAATACTCGTTTTTTTGCATCCAGCTAAACTCATTTTGCTGTGAGCCTTCCAGCGCCGCTAAACCTAGACTGGTCATGCCGAGTTTTGTCACCATCGTCCGCGCAATTTTTGCTACCTTTTGCAAATCACTGCTAGCACCCACATCAACCTCATCGATCCCAAAGACTACTTCCTCGGCGGCGCGACCACCTAATGAAACTGTGATCATGTCGATCAAAGTCGCACGAGTTTCTAGCCCCATTTCTTCCGATGGCAAAGATAACGAGAATCCAAGCGTGCCGCCAGAGCGCGGAATAATTGTCACCTTATCTAAGGGCTGAGTATTTTTCAGCAGTGTTGTGAGCAGAGCATGACCAATCTCGTGATAAGCAGTTTTAGTCTTTTCCGCGCTGTTTAACAGAGGTTTGAGTGTCATGCCAATGGTAACGCGATCGATTGCATCGGCAATTTCCAACTCACCGATCGCTTCTTTATAACGTCTAGCCGTCAGAATTGCCGCCTCATTCAACAGATTAGCAAGATCGGCTCCTGCAAATCCAGGGGTACGCCGAGCGATCGCTTCGATCGACACATTTTCATCCAGCTTTTTATTACGCGCATGAACGGTGAGGATAGCTTGACGACCTTTATAGTCGGGTAGGTCTACGGTAATTTGGCGATCGAATCTCCCTGGACGCAGCAACGCGCTATCTAGCACATCGGGACGGTTAGTCGCGGCAACTACGATCACACCCGAATTACCCTGAAAACCATCCATCTCCGTCAGCATTTGGTTCAGGGTTTGTTCGCGTTCGTCATTACCACCGCCGATCCCTGATCCCCTCTGCCGACCGACCGCATCAATTTCATCGATGAAAATAATACAGGGCGCATTTTCCTTAGCTTTTTGAAATAAATCACGGACACGGGAAGCACCCACACCGACAAACATTTCCACAAACTCCGAACCCGACAGCGAGAAGAACGGCACTCCCGCCTCTCCTGCGATCGCCTTGGCAAGTAAAGTTTTTCCAGTCCCTGGGGGACCAATCAACAAAACACCCTTGGGAATTTTTGCACCCACAGCCGTAAAGCGATCGGGCTGCTTTAAGAATGTAACGACCTCTTGTAATTCTTCCTTGGCTGTATCGATCCCCGCCACATCATCAAACATGATCCCTGTTTTAGCATCGGGCGAAAATCTTGCCTTAGTCTTACCAAAACCAAGAGTTTGTCCAGGTCCCCCTGGAGCATTGCTCAGGCGGCGCAACACCATTAACAAAACAAAAATTAATAGTAGAGGTACAAAAAATGTACTGAAAAGCTGCCAAATCAAGGTTGGCTGTTGAGGCGATCGCACACCAACATCGACACTGTTTTCGCGCAGAGCCTTCATCAACTCCAGATTGCCATCACGCGCCACCAGATCCACCCGAACTTTACGTCCATCTTTTAAAACGGCTTCGGCGGCTAAACCCGTACTTTCGAGATCGATTTTCTGGACTTTATTTTCTTTTACACTCGATAGTAGCTCGCTATAGCCTATACGCGATGGATCTTCACCCTCAGCACGCATCGCATCTGGCAATGTTATCGCAACACTTTGCAATGCTACACTCTGCAAAATTGCTAAACTTACAGCCTTGGTTTTGATATGTCGTCCAAAACTATTCAGAAAGTTTGCCGCATGGTTTGCCGCATAGGTTGCTAAATTACTTGCCAAATTGCTTGCCAAAGAGATTTTTTTTCCAGAAGACATCACGCCTTGTCGCTCCTTAATAACCCCGTCGATGCGGTAATCGGTTGACTCTATTATCAATATAGTTTAGTGCATTAGCACAAAAGCTGTCACAAAAGTCAAAGAGGTTCGGAAATTAGCACTGTAAACTCGCTAACGTTGTCTTAAGTGTTAAGGAATTCAGCGTTTCCAAATCTTTTTGTGGATGCTTAAGTAAGCGCGATCGCATTTCTTCCGTCAAACCCACCACATAACTAAAATCAGCACCTGCGATACTCTCAAACTGCTCGAAGTCCGCGTCAGTCAGATCGGCTTTCCGTAAGTCTACTCCCGCCAAGTTAGCGCCATTTAGCCGTGCCTTGTGTAAACAAGCACCCACCAAAAAGCCTTTGCGTAAATCCGCTTGGACTAACCGCGCTCCCGTCAAATTTGCACCTGAGAGATCGGCCCCTCCCAAATATGCACCCAAAAAATTTACGCTTTGCAAATCGGCATTTTTTAAGTTAGCCGTATTAAAAGGTGCGCCATTCAAATTTGCATTGGGTCCCACGGCTCCCGATGACTTATAGGCAAAATTTTCAGGAAAAATTGTCTGGCTATCGTACAGCGCTCCCTGTAGTTTTGCCTCTTGCAAAATTGCCTCTGACAAATCCGCGCCGCACAAATTGACACGATATAAGCAAGCGCCTTGTAAATTAGCTTGTTTCAAAATAGCTGCACCGAGATCAGCCCCACGCAAATCCACTTCACTCAAATTTGCCCTGCTCAAGTTGGCTTGATCGAGGTTCGCCCGTACCAAAATTGTTTGGTGAAAATCTGCCCCACTTAAATCACATCCCCTCAGATCGTAGTGATAGAGATCTTGCATTGCCAAGGATTTCCCTGCCTTAATCGCATCTAAAATTTCTTGGGATTTGTTGTTAATCTTCATATTTTATGTTTTTGATATATTTTTAAATAAAGTGTCAGAATCTAACTAAGTGGCTGATAGAGCAAGCTGCGCGTCCACTATCAGCTTTTGAGATTTTAAAATTGATATTTAAAACAGGTAATTATATAAATGCTAGTGCCACCAATGACAATGATGGATTTCTTTCGCAAGAGTGAAGGAATTTGGTTTATCCATCGTACCGTACATCATTTTGATGCAGTCAAAGATGAGTCGGGAGAATCAAAAATCCATGTCAAAGTGCTGACCCGCGATGATCCCAAAGTTCAAAATATTTGTGAGTCCCAAGGTGGTGCGGGTTATCTCGCTGAGGCGATCGCCTCAGGTGGTGCAAGCTTTATGTGGCAAGCCCATGAAGAAGGGGGACAGGAACCAAATCCTGATCAGGCTGCCATTTTAGTCGATGTACCCGATGACGCAACAGGTCGATCGGGCAAGCTGCTACGCAATCAAGGTTATGTCGAAAAAATTCCTGTGATTAGTCGCTATTGGTTTGGCGATGATGGCATTTTAACGATTGATACTGACTATGATAATAACCAAGGACAAGAACGTTGCTGGTTTATTACCGATGATTTTCGGGTGCGGGTGAGTACAATTCGGATGATGAACGGCGTGTATTTGATGACTTACTGCTCCGAGCGACGTTATTTCAGTGACGCAAATTTGTTTGAATAATTGCCTTGAATAATTACTATTTGGGATCTATTAAGGGGGCGCGGCTTTGCCGCGCCCCCTTAATTATTTACTAGGGTGAGAAAAATGGCTAAGTTTTTGGGGCTAAGAGATTGTGCAAAATATATGCAAGTTCATAAATCTTGATAATTAAAGTTGCGGACTTATAAGAAAATCAGTCATAGCAAGACAAGGTAAAAGCTTTTTTGTAACAACAGCTTTTTGCCGATTGGAAGTCCTGTGATTCGGAGTTATTTAAAAAATCACTTTTTTATTATTTTTTGCTTTTTATTAAGTTTTTTAATTGAGATTTACTCTTTATTTTTAAAAAAATCATGTATAGACCTTTCTTGGAACATCTAGAGCGATCGCTAAAAGAGCGCTTTGATCTACAGAACCGATTGATACCAAAAGGTTTGGAGTCTTGTACAAGCGATCGCGGACGCAACCCAGCCACGATTAATAGTTGGTGCTATCAATGTCCTGAGCTTCGCAAAATTCGCTATACATACATTGATGCAGGGGCAAGCGCCCAAATTTTTAATAGCGTTATTTATCCCAGTCATGAGTATGACTTGCCTTTGTTAGGGATTGACTTTTTATCCTTTGGGCAGGTCAAAAACCTGATTGTGATGGATTTTCAGCCATTATTTCAAGATGCGGCTTATTTACAAAAATATATCCACCCTCTGAAAGTTCTACATGATAAATATCCAGAACTATCGCAAAATCTGGAAATGAAGTTTTACGATGCTAATCAGTATTTCTCGAAATATTTACTGTTTGCTAAGACCGATCCTGAAACCGTAAAGACTCGCGTGTTTGAAGCGTTTCAAGACTATCTAAATTTATATTGGCAAATGCTTGCCGATGCGACTCCTCTTTATGACCAGTCGGATATTCAGCGCATTGTCAAGGCGCAAAAGGATTATGACCAATATAGTGCCGATCGCGATCCTGCCTCTGGTTTGTTCAGCAGCTATTTTGGACATGAGTGGTCAGAGAAATTTCTATATGGGTTTCTGTTTGAAGACGCAAGACCACTAGCGGTAGGAGTGCGCGGTTAACTTGACTCTATATCAACCATTTCTGGATCATGCGATCGCCCATCTAAAAGAACGATTACCCGATTTGCAGCCCTATCCAATCCCCGCAGGATTCGAGTCAAAATCAGCGATCGTCGGCAAAGGTAAACACGAAAACGAAGTTGTAACCACTAGTTACGCTTATCAATCAACAAAATTACGCCAAATTCGGGCGGCTCATGTGCAGGGCGGATCATCATTGCAAGTGCTTAACTTCGTGATTTTTCCACACCTAAATTATGATTTACCGTTTTTTGGCGGAGATTTGGTGACTTTACCAGGTGGGCATTTAATTGCTTTAGATATGCAGCCGCTATTTCGCGATCGCCCTGAATATCAGGCTAAATATACACAGCCAATTCTGCCGATCTTTGAAGCCTATCAGCCCCATTTACCTTGGGGTGGTGATTTTCCCGAAGAGGCAAGTCAATTCTTCTCACCTACTTTTCTCTGGACTAGACCACAGGAAAACGAGGTCGTGGAAACCCATGTGTTTGAGGCTTTTAAAGATTATTTACAGGCATATCTAGACTTTTGCGATCGCGCTGTCCCCGTCACCGATCCTGCACAGTTAGAAGAAATTAAAGCTGCACAACTACGGTATTTACGATATCGGGCTGAAAAAGATCCTGCTAGAGGGATGTTTAATCGTTTTTACGGCTCGGAATGGACTGAAGAGTACATTCATGGCTTCTTGTTTGACCTAGAGCGTCAAATGTCCTCTTCTTAGCAATCCCCTGTTCGTAATCCCTGTCCCCTGTTCGTAACACCAGAGTAATACCAAAATTCAAGATGCCATAGCAGTTTTTGATTTTGGTATAAATCCTAAAGCCCGTGCAAAATATGTGCAAGTTTATAAATCTTGATAATTTACGTTACATGATTGTAAGAAAATCTACTCATAACAAAGCGTAATAGAGTCAAAGGCTTTTGATATTCAAATCCAAAATATTAAAAACCTGAAATTTTATTAATAAATTCTTTCGTTAAAATCAGGAGATAATTTCTAATGCCTTTTGGACCAGCTTCGCGCTTGGGTGTAAGCCTGTTTGATGAAACTCAGCCCGTTGAATGGGTGATGGGACTATCTGACGAAGATAAAGAAACTATCATCCGTGCAGTATATCGCCAAGTTCTTGGTAATGCCTATGTAATGGAAAGCGAACGCTTAACTGTTGCAGAATCTCAATTCAAACTCGGTCAACTAAGTGTTCGTGAGTTTGTAAGAGCTGTCGCTAAGTCTGATCTATACTGTTCTCGATTCTTTACCAGTTGCGCTCGTTACCGTGCGATCGAACTCAACTTCCGCCATCTATTAGGTCGTCCACCGCTAGATTTGGAAGAAATGCGTGGTCACAGCACGACTCTTGATACCAAAGGATTTGAAGCTGATATCGATACCTATATCGACAGTGACGAATACCAAAGCACATTTGGCGAGAACTTAGTTCCCTACATTCGTGGTTACAAGACCGAAGCTTGCACAAGCATGGTGCAGTTTACGCATACTTTTCAATTGGTGCGCGGAGCTTCTAGCAGCAGCTTAAAGGGCGATCTTGCTGGTAAGAGACCCAAGCTGAATTCTCTAGTAATTAATCCAACTGCAACTGCGGTTATTCCGTCTTCTGGTGCTGGAGCTTCTTTCCGCAATCCTGATGGTGCACCTGCACGTCACGTTCCTCTTGGGACTTCTGTCTCAACTGTTGGCAATGTTTATCGAATTGAAGTTACTGGTTATCGCGCCAAAACCGTTAATAAGGTTTCTCAATTCCGTCGTAGCAATAAGGTCTATTTGGTTCCCTTTGAGCGACTTTCGGAACAATACCAACGCATTCACCAACAAGGTGGTGTGATTTCTAGCATTACCGTTGTGTAGGCTGGGATTTATTTAGGGTTTACGCAAAACAGTTTTGATGTAGGGGCAGTTCATGAATTTACCCTACATCATTAAAATCAGACTTTTGGGATAAATCCTATTAGATATCTAGTCTAACTTGACTAAACGAATCCATTCCATAAATAACGATTCACTCGATTATTAAGCTGAGTTGGCTTCCGTTTAATACTTTCTATTTAATAAATAAAATTCTTTTTTGTAGAGCATCTTCAATATTTTAGAAATATTTTCAAGATTCTCTAATTAAACATACATAATTTTGGAGATACTCATTATGGCTGACGTAACGAACGCTACATTTGAAACTAGTTTGGGTGATGTTGATACTGTCATTCGCTCAGTTTACAAACAAGTTTGGGGCAATCCCCATGTCATGGAAAGTGAGCGACTGATTTCTGCTGAGTCGAAACTGACAAACGGTGAGATTTCAGTGCGCGAATTTGTGAGAATCGCGGCTAAGTCGGAATTCTATCGCGATCGCTACTTCTCTTCTTGTGCGCCTTACCGCTTTGTGGAACTGAACTTTCTGCACTTGCTTGGTCGCGCTCCCCAAGATCAGCGTGAGATTTCTGAGCATATCGTTCGTTGTGTAGCAGAAGGCTATGATGCCGAAATTGACTCCTACATCGATAGTGATGAGTATCAATCCGCCTTTGGTGAAAACACAGTTCCTTACTATCGCGGTAAGGATAGTGCCGCCAATGCAAAACAAATTGGCTACAATCGCATGTTTGCCCTTGATCGTGGCGCATCTCAAATCGATAGTTCGGTAAAATCATCACAGCTAGTATTTGCTGTGGCGACCAACAGCACCAACACTATCAATGCATCTACCTCAACTGTGATTGGTTCTGGTACTGAGAAGCGTTTCAAAATTTTGGTTGCTGGCTCCAAATTTGACACCAAACGCCGTGTTAGCAACAGTGAGTACGTTGTTTCTGCAAGCAAGATGACTCCCCAAATCCAACGGATTAACCGTACATCTGGCAGGATTGTCAGCATTACTGAAGTAATCTAAGGTCTTTTTCCCCTCTCCCCTTTTGGGAGAGGGGCTTAAAATCTTCTGCGTAACCCCAAAATAAAAACCGATCAAGGAATAAGCAAGTCTAAAGGATTAATGGATATTCAGGAATTTGTTGTAAAATCGATTGGGAATTGGCGATCGCAACGTAGCGCTCATCATTTAGCATTTGGGCATTTTGAGGCGGTGCAATCTCAAATAGAGATTTTGGCAGTTTCCAGCGATGATCCTGATGTGATAGCCCTTTGTGAATCCTATAACATTGATCCTAAATTAGCGGTTTCTCCATTTCGGATGAGTTGGGAAGGTCAATCCGACTGGGAAGATAGTGAAGCTATCAAAGGTACTTGTGTACTAATTCCTATTCCTGATCCTGAAGATTCTAATCGTGGTAGTCTCCTGCGCGATCGCGGATATGCCGAAGAAATGGCAGCAATTGGTAAATATCACTTCACAGATGATGGGACTTTTGTCTTAACAACGCCCTATGATCGCGCTTCTGCTGAAGAAAAAATCTGGTTTGTTAATCCTAATGTTCGTTGTCGTGTTTCTTTGATCAAAACCAGTGCTGGCTCTGGTGTGGTCATGGCTTCTTTTTCATCTGAGATTCGTCAAACAGCTAAAGATTAATCTAATGGAAAAATCTGAAGACAATGATTTAATTACCCTAGCGCAGTGGATGTCAGGGGATTTTAGTAACTATAAGCAAGCTTCGGCAAGTCCCAAAGACTACGCTCATATTCATGTCTTTTTTCGTCCATTACCCTTTGAATTTTTCTCTGGAATTGGACTCTATTCTGAACAGGTCTATGACTATGATCTCTGGAGTCCCTATCGTCAGGGTGTTCATCGTTTAGTTAATCAAGGCGATCGCATTTATATCGAAAACTTTAGCCTCAAAAATGCCATGTTCTTTGCTGGCAGTGGACGTGATCTCAGCATCCTCAGAACCATTACCCCCGATGCGATCGAACGCCGTTATAACTGCTCAATGGTATTTAAGCGTAGTGGTTCTCTCTTTACAGGAGCGGTAGAAGGAACCGAATGCCTGATTGAAAAGAATGGCTGCCAAACTTATCTCGATAGTTATGTTGAAGTTACTGAAACAACTTGGCTCAGTCTTGATCGGGGTATGGACATAAATACGCATAAACAAGTCTGGGGTTCTACGACAGGACCTTTAAAATTTGAAAAGAGAGAGAGTTTTGCTAATGAAGTGCCAAATATCTCAAAAAACTTATCCTGAATATTCTGAATATTCTCAAGGGCGATCGGACTATGTAAGTTCTGCTGAAGCTACGCTTGGAGCCAAAATGCTGCCCCCAGAAGCGCAAAAGAAAATGCAGGGTTGGATTCGCAGTCGCCATCTCATTTGTTCTGGTAATCTATATGTTTTTGAGACTGTGGATTATAGTGCAGTAGAAAGGTTCGCCGAATGTGTTACATCCCTAGGAGGGACAGTTATTGCCGTTGATGCTGCCGATAAAGTATGGATGGGCGATCATCGCCAAGTAGTTCTCTATCGCTCGAAAGCAAGTCTGCATACTCCACACCATCAACTAAAGCAATATTGGATTAAATATGGAAATTTTCGGACAAGATTTGACCAACAGGTTTAATTAAAATAACCTGATCAAGGTTTCAACCTGCCCATGTTATATTTCCCTTACAGCAATTTCCACTCAAAAGAACTGCAAGAATTTTTTAAAGCGTTGATTCGTAACACTTTTAAAAAATTTCTGGATTGGGGTTTGAGTATAAAGTGCTGTAGGGCTTTGTTTTAGGCTCAGCTATTTATTTAAAATCATTTAAAAAATCATGTTTGATATCCCTGAACTCACTTCCCTCGAATTAGCAACTCCCGAAGAACTTACAGAAATGATCACTGATTTGGAGCAGTATCGCGAGAGGATAGTGAATGATACTCTTGCAATGGCTCAAAAAGCAAAAATTATGAAATCTCAAGCGCTTGCTAACTTACAGCCCAATCTGGCTAAAATTGATGCCACTCTTGAGTCGTTACGTCAGCAAAAATCAAAATCAACGGTCGAAACTCCTCAATAACCCAATTAACTGTTTCCGTCCACCTGCATAAAACATCTTCACCAAACATCTTCATAGCACATCTACATCTACACAATGGAAAAATCTATTCTCGAAATTCAAGCAGCAAACGATCTTCTGGTCGAAACAGTCAGCGATCAAATTTCTTTTGGCACTTTTGACGATAGCAATTCCCAAATTTTAGAACAACTAGTTGAAGGCTTAGGAGATCCACGCGGATTGGTCAGACTGAGATTTGCGGAGACTCTAGGAGAAATTGGCGAAGCGGCAACTCCATTTTTGATGCAATCTTTGGCTAATCATCCCAATGTAGTGCTGCGCCGTGCTGCGGCAAAAACCTTGACGATTATTGGCGATCCGATCGCTGTACCAACTTTATTGCATTCTTTTCTCAACGATCCAGATACTGTCGTCAGAAGTTCATCGGCGGGAGCCTTGGCAAAAACTGGTGAGGCTTCAGTGCCAGCATTACTGGAAATTTTGGGAGATGAAAGTAAATCTCAAGATATTAAAGGTCATGCTGCTTGGGCTTTAGCCTTTATCGGATCTGAAGGTACTGAATATTTGTATAAAGCCTTAAATTCAGCTTCCATTGATGTACGCTGTGCGGTCATTGGTGCGATCGGGCATGTGGCTCAGGAACAGTCAGATGAAAGATCTTGCAATCTCTTAGTGTCAGCACTCACCGATCCAGAAGCTATCATCCGTGCCGAAGCAGCTACGGCTCTGGCGCAAGTCACTTATCCACCTGCGGTTCCGCACTTGATTTTGGCGCTCCAAGATACGGATTTAGATGTGAGAAAAGCGGCTGTCAATTGTCTTGGTAAAATGGGAAACCCTATGGCTTTAGAGCCTTTGGAAGCTTTGCTTGATGACGAACAACAGGTGATTAAGGTTTTGGCAAAACTAGCGATCGCCCAAATCCATCGTCAATGATATGTCTCGTCAATGATGGTCGGATGGGCGGATGGGCGGCGCAAAGCACTGCCCACTCTTGCCTGTTACTTCTATCGCTGAAATCCTTCAGTCATCTCGAATCGCGACAAGGCACTGACCGCAGACTCTTTTACATAGGAATCTGTCTCCTCATTGTCAATAATCCAATGTAAAACATCGATACCGCGAGTGTTCCCTATCGAAGCGATCGCATTTACTAGCGAAATCGCCAAAGCAGGATTATCTGTCTCTCGTAAAGCCTCGATCAAGATATCCAAAACTGGCTCACCAATTTCTCCCATCGCCATGACGGCGGCAATATTTACCACAGGATTGGGATCTTGCAGAGCCGTTTTTAAACCCATCACACCTTCATCTGAGAGAGGCCGGTCAGGATGACAAATTACTACTTGAGCCAGTGCTTTAGTCGCGCTACCACGCACAGTTACATTTTCACTATGGAGCATAGCCTCAACTAAAGCTGAGACAGCGGCATGACCAATCTCGCCTAATGTTTTTACCGCCGATCGCCGATAATTTGTGTCCTCGTCATCGAGAATATTCATTAATCTTGTAATTACTTCTGCATCATAATTAGTGGCAATTTCCCACATCGCTTGATTGCGAACATTGGGATTGGGGTGTTTGAGTTGTTGAAAAAAAGTTTCGATAGACATGAGGATTAAATTGATAATTGAATATTTGAATTGATGATGATAAGCCGCGCTATGCGCGGCTTTTGCTAAATTGCTAATGTTTTAGTTTTTTCGCGAATTAATAAATCACTATCATTGGCAAGTACTTCATAACCTGTGAAGTCACCAAACTTCTCTAATGCTAACAGAGCCGCATACTTCAAGTCCCATATTTTAGCTTCCAAACAAATTTTCAGTTCGGGAATTGCCCGCTCATCACCAATTTCGGCAAGAGCGATCGCGGCGGCGGCTCGTGACTTTTGGTACTGCGGTTGTTTATTATGCAAACTCTCAATCAAGAGATCGTAAGCTGGTGCGTGCTTTAACCAGCCTAAGAGTTTAACTACATGAAAATGTGCACCATAATCATTTTTAGCTTCCTGTTCATAGACCGCAATTAGAGCCGCAGGAGCGTCTTCAGCATAATTCTCTAAAATAGTTTGAATTGCCAAATAGCATCTGCCAAAATCAGTTTCATAAAGCTCATGGATTAGATATGGCAAATCGGGAAAAGTATTGTAACTATGTACTGGCGAAAGAGTCGAAGGATGATCAATTAATGATTTTTCTAAAAATTCCTGCACATCAGAAAAAGCGATCACCCCTTCTTGAATACCAGATTCGGCTAACATCCGAATGCCGCGCAATCGAAACACTAGTGAAACTGGACAACGCGATATATTGGGAATTGCAGGATAATATTTGGCATCAATTAAATCTTGAATCGATAAGCGTCGGGCGATTACATTGCGATTTTGTAACAGCGCCACAATCTTATCCATCTGTGAAAAGTCTTTGGTTAATCGACAAATAGCAGTTATCGCAGCGCTAGCGATCGGTAAACTTTCATCGTTGACAAATTGCCGAATCTTAGCGATCGCAGGTTGATAATCCAACTTTGCCAATGTCTGAATAATCACGCGATAGGTTTGGTTAGAGCGATCCAATAGTTGCGTAATCTCTTCCAAAATCTGGGGATCTTTTGTGCCGATTTCACCGATCGCCCACACCGCATTTTCCACCATATAGCAATCTGCATCAGCTAAACATTGGCGGACTACTGGCAAAGCCGATAGCGCTTGTAGACGACCTAAAGTCTCTACGGATTTTCGGCGTACTATCCGATTATCCATTTCAAGATTAGTTTGCTGAATCGCCCTAACCAAAGCAGCAATTGATCTTTCGGAATTAAAATTAACTAAATGGGAGGCGGCAATATAACGAGAATCGTCTTCTCCTATTTGATCTTGCGGTGTATCTAAAATAGCGATCGCTTGATCTTCCGTTAAATTAAAAAAGCTATAAAAACGTTTATCCATAATCTTGCGATTATATCAACTTATACCAAAATTAAAAATGGCTTAGCTATTTTTAATTTTAAAAATCTTTTGTAAGGGTTAAATGGACTTTCTCAAGATTTCCACCAAAGGCTTAGTTAGCCAATATGTACCGAGTTTCCATTGATGCTGCAAAGTTGGCATTCTCAATAGATAGGCAAATCGTCGCATTGCATGGGCGGGTAAACCATCAATACTAAACTTACCTAAAATTGAGGCGACTGCACCATCAACGCCTAAACTGATAAATTCACCGAGGGGAATATAGCTAAAGTTGACGAGGGGCTTTTGGTTGAGGCTTGCCCAAATATTCCAAGCACAATATTGCGATTGCTGAAAAGCAACTTGGGCGGTGGCGGGCAACTGCTGATCGTAATTCTCAATACTAGCGATATCACCGATCGCAAATACATCGGTATATCCCTTCACTTGTAAGGTTGATTCTGTCGCGATCGCACCTTGTCGATTATGCTCAACTGGGAGATTTTGCAACATTTTGGAAAAAGTGCTTCCCACTGTCCATAGGAGAAGATCAATCGGCAAAGTATCTCTACCATCAGCATAGTCAAGGGTGATCGAACCCTCACTAATTTGGGAAACTCTGGTATTAATATCTGTCCAAACACCGCGTTGAGAAAGTGCGAACTCTGCAATTTTGCGATTTGCATCTGTGGAGTTGGCTAGGATTTGCGGATTGCGGTCAACTAAGCGAACTCGACCACGATCTTCGGCTCTAGTTTGCAGGCGATCGGCAATTTTGCAGGCAAGTTCTACACCACTACTGCCTCCTCCTGCAATACAGACACGGATTTTGTCGCGACTGGATACTTCTAGTAATTCTAATTTGCTATTTAGTCGATAAAAGTCATTAAGATTGCGGAAAGGAATCGCATATTCCGCCGCGCCATCCACTAAATCCATCGGCGTTTCTCCACCGATCGCTAAAACTAGGCGATCATAAGCGATCGTGCTGCGCTGACCAATATTAACTTCCACATGTTTCGTGACAAAATCAATATTAGTGACCAGCCCTTGCACAAATTGAATTCCCGTATCGACTAATAATTCTGCAAACGTGGGCGCAATTTCCCATTCCTGCATTTCACCTGTGACTAGTTCATATAGAAATGGTGTAAATAAAAAGTGATCGCTTTTATCAATGAGAATGATTTCAGGGCTGACTGCCCAAGGCAAACGAGCGAGACTAAGGGCTGTATACAAACCACCAAAGCCACCACCAAGAATACAGATTCGGGTCATCAGAAAATCCTCGCGTTTTTTCTATTTTATAGCGCTTTTCCATAAAGGTAGGGACAATTCATGAATTGCCCTTACCTTGAATCTCAGCAAACAAAGGACAAGCACAGGCTAAATTAAGTTTTGGTTAAATTTTGGTTATCTATTTTTGGTTGCGATCGCAGATCGTAATCCGATATTGTCTCACTAAATACTATTTTTACCTTAGGGGGTTGCTATGGCTAAATCTGTATTGCTTGCCCAGCTATCAGAAGAGCAATCTCTGATGTGGCATAGCGTTTTGTCTTCGCATCAGCTTGAGGTATGGGCTGCACCTGAGACTGAAGATTTATTGAAAATGCTTGATCAAAAATATCAGGCGAAACAACCTTTGCCAGAACTGATTATTTCGGATATTGGGATTAGATATGGTGGTGGGACATCGCTGCTGGCGACAGAGCTTTGTAAATGGTGTGCAGACAATGCGCCTGAGTTAAAAGTTTTATTAGTAAATCCACGCCAAATCCAAATCAAAGAAGTTGAAAAGCGTTGGGCTACTCGTCGTGGGGCGATTGACCTATTACCAAAGGTTTCTACCGATAATCTCAGTATTGCTTTTGATGTGGCGGCTCAAGCTTTAGACTTAAAAGTTGATCTGGTGGCGCTGACCTCCGCGATTAATATTTTGAAACGCCAACAAACTCAGCTAGATCGCGGCGCTGTTAAGGGCAAAAATATACGCCAAACTGCTACTGAAGAATTGGCGCGGAAGATGGCGATGATTCCTTTGATGGTGATGGCGAATGAGCCAAAAATGGAATCTAGTGAGAGTGAAACTTCAACCCAACCGCAAGGTAAACAAATAGCTCTAGATGCGACTATTTCTGAACTGAATCTTTACGATGCAAAGATTGATTTGGAGAGGACAGGCGAAAATGCTAGACAAATGTTTAAGGAAAATCCCCTTTTACCCGCGTTAGTTCTTTACGAAACAGATAATTATGTGGGAATGTTGTCACGGCGTAGATTTTTGGAATGTTTGAGCCGACCTTATGGTATCGAACTATTTACGAAAAGACCCTTAAAAGTTCTTTATGAGCAGTTCCAAACAGACATCCTTAAGTTAGAGGGGAATATGCCGATTGTGAGTGCCTCACAGTTAGCATTAGGACGTGCAAATGACGAAATTTATGAGCCTGTGATTGTCCATCTCGAAGGCGATATTTATGCAGTTCTTGATGTCCATGATCTATTACAGGCGCAGTCAGATATTCATGAACTAGCGACAAAATTACTGCGTGATCAAACTCAGACGACGATGTTCCAAACTGAAAAAATGGCTAGTTTGGGACAGATTGTTGCCGAGGTATCCCATGACATTCGCAATCCTGTATCGGCAATTTATGGTAACACTGAATGCTTAATGTCATACATCGAAGGCGTAATGAAGGTTCTCAGAGCCTATGAGAAAGAATATGGAACTTCTGCACCTGTGATTAGCGAGACTTTGGAAGATATCGATTGGGATTTTGTGCGATCGGATTTACCCCAAGTTGTCCGCAGTATCCAATCAGGCTCCAGACATCTGCGCCGCTTGGTGGACACGTTACAAAGTCTATCGCATATGGAAGATCAGGCGACACCAGAGCCGATGGAATTGTGGGAATGTGTTGAGAGTAGCTTAACAATTCTCAGTGGCAGAATTAGAACCGTTCAGGTGGTGAAGAACCATGTCAATCTGCCCAAGATTAATGGCTATAACGATCGCTTGATTCAAGTATTTATGAACTTGATCAGTAATGCTCTAGATGCGTTGATGGATTTAAAGGCTCGCCCCGATTTGCTTCAACAACGTGAACAGACTTTCCTTAAAGATAATGTGAGTATTGGTGCAGGGCAAGTCCAAACTATTTCTGAGACTTCTTGGCAACCGATGGTGATGATTACCTCGGCGATCGCGGAAATTGATAACCGCATGTGGGTATCAATTAAAGTTGCGGACAATGGTTTAGGCATTCCCAAAGAAATCCAAGATCGAATTTTCGATAACTTCTTTACCACTAAGGGACAAGGAAAAGGCACTGGTTTGGGGCTGGCTATTTGCCATCAGATTGTGACACAGCAGCATCATGGCAAAATTGTGTTGCGATCGCCCTATTTAAACAACAAGGGTGATGTAACTATCGGAACTGAGTTTGAAGTGTTGCTACCTATTTAATACCAAAATTAAAAATAGCTATGCCATTTTTAATTTTAAAAACCTTATTTCAGTGGAAAGCGTTGCTTAGCCACGGCGATAGAGTTCACGCGCATAGTCTGTCCATGTTCCCTGCCCCCAATAACGGAAACAACTAGTTTGGAGTAGGAGGTTATACAGTAGAGCCTCTTGATAATCCGATCGCTTGGTGACAGCAGGATCTTCCGCCACGAGAGAATCGTATTTTTCGTGAAACTTGGCACTGAGTTGATTCATTGGTTCCAACACATTTTCATAGCCATTGACCCAACTTAAATCATTTGTCCATGATGCACCGTCCATGTGAAATCGTGAATCACTCGCCTTAAGTTCATTGATGGCTTGTTCTACAGAAGTATTATTGAGCTTTTGGCGATCGCTAAGTTCGGATAAAGAATTAATTCCCAGTTTTTCCCACAGCTTATGCTGTTGTACTGCTTGCACCGCAGGATAATCAAGGGGATTAACACCAGCCGCCTCAATGAGTTCTAGATATTCAGTTCCATTTAGTCCGACAACGCCCGAAGTTCGACCATTAGTTTTGAGTTGATCCCAGACTAAGGGATAATCACGGGGAAATTCATTCATCATCACGCCGCCATTCTCTCCATCCGCGATTTGCGTAACTAGAGAGGGGACGGAGACATTACCAATCATTTGTCTACCAAGATTTTTCGCCTCATGGTAGGGCTGCATCTGGGCAACTAGTTTCGTATCAGAACCTTGAGTCTTAATCAAAGCAGTGATGCTGATGGATTCTCCTTGGGAATTCATGGTCACTAAACGATTCGGCACATACTTTTGCGATTGCGGTAGAGAATTTCCCTCCAGAGTTTCCACAGAATGCTCCTGTACCATTAACCAGCGATAGCCGCATTCTTTGAGGGCTTTGATATATTCGTAAAGAGTATCAGGATGATTGGGAAGATGCATCTCAGGCGGTGAAAATCCCTTAACTCGCTTTAACGCTTCCAGTCCAAAAATTGAGGCAAAATGGCTTTGCCAAGCCTGAATATGTAATTTGATGTCAGGAATCGGCGTTGAGGGAATGACAGCATGACTCCACATCGTCCCCAACCATTCCACATAGGGCTGATATTGGCGATCGCAAGTAATCAGTTTTAAATGATCCAAAATGTCATGACGTTGCATTTGCTGGAACCCCCAGAGCAGATTGCCTGAATAGTCCAACATGATCCGAGGCTGGCTCCCCTGCGCCACCAATTTGGGAATAAATTCACCCATACGTTTATAACACCATGCAAAAACCGATGCGTTATGATTGTCGCCTTCACCTTGATGTTCAAACATATACTGAAGGTTACAAATTAATGCTCCATTTGCTCCTGCGGGAATTGTGGGTTGATGCATATGCAAAGCACAGCCAAAAGCTGATGTAATTTCTTCAATCCGCAGATTCTGGTTTACATAAACAGATGCAGCATCCTGCACTGCACTTTGAATTTCGGCTTCGTTACCACAAATAGCAGGGAAATCAAAGCCGACAGGACTTGATATGGGGTTTGATGTTACATTTGATATAGTGCTTGTGATCAAAGTTTATAAAATCTCGATAAAAATATTTAGAATATTTACAAATCATATAACAAGGTGACTTAAGGTGAATTCAATGGCGATCGCATTACCAAAAAAAATCATGTTGCTTGGTTCTGGGGAACTGGGGAAAGAGGTGGTTATTGCCGCCCAAAGACTTGGCAATACAGTAATTGCGGTCGATCGCTATGAGAATGCACCCGCGATGCAAGTTGCTGATGATCGCGAAGTAATCTCGATGTTAGATGGCGATGCTCTTGAATCCGTCGTCAAAAAACATCAACCCGATTTAATCGTGCCAGAAGTGGAAGCAATTCGGACTGAGAAACTACTGGAACTGGAAGCACAGGGTTACACCGTCATTCCTACGGCGGCGGCTACCAATTTCACGATGAACCGCGATCGCATCAGGGATTTAGCAAGTCATGAATTGGGCTTACGAACTGCTAAATATGCCTATGCTACTAGTCTCGAAGAACTGAAAACCGTTGCCGATGAAATTGGGTTTCCGAATGTGATTAAACCTGTGATGTCTTCTTCTGGTAAGGGGCAATCTGTCGTCAATTCTGCCGATGAACTGGAACAAGCGTGGGATTATGCGATCGCTGGCGGTCGTGGTGATACTGCCAAAATCATCATTGAAGAATTTATCAATTTTGAAGTTGAAATTACCCTATTAACGATCCGTCAATGGCAAGGAGAGACGCTATTTTGTGAAGCGATCGGGCATCGTCAGGAGCGAGGTGACTATCAAGAGTCATGGCAACCCGTTGGCTTAACCACGGCTCAAGTCAAGGATGCACAGGACATCGCTCGCAAAGTCACCGATAAACTCGGCGGTGCTGGTATTTTTGGCGTGGAATTTTTTATCACTAAAGATGAAGTAATATTCTCGGAACTGTCTCCCCGTCCCCATGACACAGGTATGGTTACGCTAATCTCGCAAAATCTCAATGAATTTGAACTCCATTTACGCGCAATTCTCGGCTTACCGATTCCCACGATTGAATTGCTCAGTCCTTCCGCCAGCGCTGTCATTCTTGCCAGCGAAACCAGCGACAATATTTCCTATACAGGTTTAGAAGTCGCTCTCGCTATTCCCAACACAGAAATCCGTTTATTTGGTAAACCAGATTCTCGTCCCTATCGGCGTATGGGTGTGGCTTTAGCTAAAGGGAATGATGCAGTGTCAGCGCGTCAAAAAGCTACAGAAGCCGCTTCCAAAGTAAAAATCATTTGAAGTAAGTTTCTTCCTTTTGAGGATGAGCTTGTCGCACCACAAACCCGATCGCCAATTTCCCACATCAAACAGAGATCTCTCCTCAAACTCAAAACCCGATCGCCTAAATCTCAACACCAAACAGAGATCACCCCACACACCACCCACAAAACCCGATCACCTATCTCCTCAAATCAAATAGCGATCGCCCCTCTCCAACCACAAACCTGATCGCCTATACTTGCTAGCTTCATTTGAGTTAGAATTAGGAAATGTAGACTTGTTTTATGATTTAGAGATTAAATATGCAAGTATTCCTTAATGATGAAAAGACTAGAGAAATGCTAACTGAAGTCTTGATTGATTTGATTAGGACAAGAAAAGAGCTTTTTGCAGAAATATTTCGAGATGCTTTGGAAGAGGTTGGTTTAGCTAATGCGATCGCTGAGGGTAGAAAAAACGAGTTTGTTTCTGAAGAGACTATCTTTACTATTCTCGATGGTGATGTGGCATGAATGTTAAGTTTGAGTCTAGGTTTGAGAAAGATTTGAAGTTAGTCAAGGATCGCAATCAATTAACAAGAAGGATCGCAATCAATTAACAAGGTTGAAACAAATAATTCTGACCTGTAAGCAGTCTGAATCTTTGGGGGAAATCAATAATCTAAAAAAGATGCAGGGATATGAAAGTTTCTATCGTATTCGTTTGGGTGATTACAGAATAGGGATAGAAGTTTTTGAAAATGAAATAATCTTTGTGAGATTTTTGCATCGTAAAGATATTTACAAGTTTTTTCCATAAACCTGATCGCCTATTCTCCCAACCCAAACAGCGATCGCCCCTCAACACCAAAAACCCGATCGTCTATTTCCTGCATCAACCAACAATCACCCCTTCACTAGAACTGATTTTCAATATCTCTAGACTGATGCAGAATACGGACAATTTCAATGTGGATTTCCATGTTTTTATAGAAGATAATGTATGGCTTAATTGGAAAACTACGCAGTTCTTTTGAAAGCTCTTTTCTGCTTCTACCCATCCCTGGGAACTGTGCAAGCATAGGAAACTTGTCAAGGACTTTTGCGAGGAATAAATCGGCTGCTATAGAATCGTTTTGAGCGGGATATACCCACATATCCTCAAGGTCACGATCTGCTTGTCGGGATATCTTAAATCGATTCATTTTTATGAGCTAAGCGTTTTTGACCACGATTTTTAATGTTTTCTAACAGATTTGGCAATGTGTCCGAATCGTATTCGGTGTAGTCACCATTTTTGAGTTGTGCAATTCCGAGGTTAATGTCTTGTTGTAGTGTTGCGAGTTTCAGGGTGCGAAGTTCCGCTTCGGCTTGCTCTGCCCGATCGCATATTGCTTGAAAGGCCTGAGCATCTTGCACAACGACTTCAGCTTTACCGTTAACGGTTAGAATCATAGGCGATTGTGTTGATTTAATGCGTTCAATAAATTCTTTGGCGTTGCGCTTGAAGTCACTCAAGGAGTGGATATTTTTTAGCTCGATCATAGTTATCAAAGCACTTAATTCGGATCTAATTTAATGATAACTGATCTTTCTTTGCGATCGCAATTTCTATGATTAATCATAAATATCTATCACCTATTCCCTCAAATCAACCAGCGATCGCCCCTCAACACCCATAAATGAGATCCCCTATTCCTCACATCAAACAGTGATCGCATACTAATAAAACTCAATCGAGATCGCAAAAAACATATACTACGAAATACAATTAGATCAGTAACATTCAAATATCGAATATGCTAAAAACTCTTTGGGCTACTGTTCAAAAAGGAAAAATTGAGTTATTGGAGGCTTCAAACCTAACAGAAGGTGCAAAGGTATTAGTGACTGTGCTTTCTGATGACTATGAGTCTGAGTTTTGGATTCGTGCAAGTCAGACATCACTTGATGCAGTTTGGGATAATACTGAGGATGATATCTATGCCGAATTACTCTAAAAATATCGTCATTTTAGTTAGATATCCATTTTCAGATTTGTCTAATGCGAAAGTTCGCCCTGCTGTTATTGTCAATGCACCACATAGCTCTCAAGATATTCTAATTGTGCCATTAACCAGCAAAATAGGCTCTTTGCTTGATGGAGAGTTTGTCCTTGATGACTGGGCGGCAGCAGGACTTAATGTTGTTACAGCAGTTAAGCGTGGTATCTATACTGTAAATAGAAGTTTAGTTATTAAGACTGTTGGGAAGTTAGCTGATGTTGATATTGATAGACTTGATCAATCTTTAAGAGGTTGGCTAGGTTTATGATTAAAACCCGATCTCCTAAATCTTGGACTTTGGACAAGATTGAAGCAAAGAAAGATCGGGATTAAGCGAAAAGGGATAATGATAGTTTCAACTTTCAACCGAAAACAAATCATCATCCCTAAACCCATTATGCCAACAATTGT
>JBILGV010000004.1:0-85752 GCA_044350865.1 Pseudanabaena sp.
GATGTGGTGTTACAAACAAATTGACGGGCTTATTTTTGACAGGAAAGATTAAATCAGTCTCCTGACTCTCAACCATCTTGCGAGTTCGTGCTACGAGCAAAGAGTCAGTCAATCGAAAGAAATCATTACCTGAAAGCTTTTTAATAAAGTCTCCGATTTTGGGATTGTCATCTTTGCGCCATTCATTAAACATTGTCTGGGCTTGCTTAAACGAATAGTCAATATTTCTGACACCCAATTTTGCATCATAGCCAAGCACATTCCCCTGCACCATCAACTTAAACTGGTTTCTCGCATCATTCAGAGAGTTATTGATCGGCGTTGCCGATATCAATAAGACTTTGACATCTTGGTTTTTCTGCAAAATCTGCTCAACCAAAAACTTATAACGATTTGCCTTGTCATTCCGCAATTTATGACTTTCATCAATCACAATCAACTTCGGCTTATCGTCACGAAAAAACTTATCCGCGCGATCGCTATAGGACTTTAAACGAGAGCTACTCATATCCGTATGAAAGCGCATAAAAAACTTGAGTTTGTCGGTTTCAAACTTAGAGTCCTGATCTTCCTTGTATCGTCTCCAGTTATCCTCCAGTTTTTTAGGGCAAAGCAAGATCACCTCACGCCCCTGCATCTGGAAAAATTTCATTACTGCCAAAGCGCTCCAAGTTTTACCCAAACCTACAGCATCCGCTAAGATTGCCCCATCATATTTCTGAAGCATCCGAATTAAACTCAGGACACCTTTTTTCTGGAAATCATACAGAGCATTAAAAATAGCCGTATTTTCTAATCTGCCCACTTGACGATTAAACTCTGGATCGTTCTCAATTTCCAGAATTTGATTGCCAAATAGCTCAAATAAAATCTTGTAGTAAATATCCCGTGGCGAATATTCGATAAATATTTTCGCGATCGCCTCAATCAGATATTGCTTAAAATCAATCTTTTTACTCGTACCATCCTTAGCCAGAATCGTTTTCTCTTTATGAGCTTGGGGCTTTTGCCAAAGATCCTCAAACCATGCCAATATCTCCTTATATTGGTTATTATTACCCGTCTCCGCGATATTCAATTCCAAATTACTGGTCTGCTTTAAACCGATTCCTGCTTCCGTCAAGTTTGAGCTACCCGAAATAAAATATTTATTGCGATCGTCATTATTTGTCGGCCGAAAAACATAACACTTGGCATGACAAAAGTTCGGCTCTAAAGTTTTGGCAAGTACTTTACCTTGCTTCAAAAATTCCACCGCTTCCTGTGCCAAGCGATTCAGCTTCAAAGCTGCCTCAATCGTAATATTTTCATTGAGCAAATCTAGAGGTCGATTTTCTTCTTGATCAAAATTGACAATATCCCCAAGTACCAACCGAAACTGCGATGTTTGTTGATTAACTTTTTTAGAAATATAAGCTAGAGTGGCGATCGTAAAATAACCTGTAACGACATCGATCGCACCTTGCTCTATATACTTCTCAATCCATTCGTATACTTTGCGATCTTTGCTATTGTCTAATATCATTACATTATTTGTTTGTTGCTAGATAATTGCTAATTGTAATCAAGATCCACAAGTTTGTAAGATTGTGGTAGACCCAATCATGCACATTCGTTCCTTAGAAATCCAAAAACAAGATGGTCATAATTTAAAATCTTGTTGATAAATACTTAAATTTTCGGATAAGCCTAGAAATTATGTATATAAAATTAAAGGGTTGACTTGCATTGCAATCACACGACAAAGCTAGCCAACGTTAATTGGCTTAGTTAATTGTCTTGGTGTATAATTCGTGCGTTGTCTCTCCTCACTTTTTTTGAGTGTCTGAAATTGACTGTTTTCGTAATTTTTTGGTAAATTCTGTTATTTTATTGGTACCTTATTGTTACCTTAAAGGCAAAGCGTCTTTTTTTTTGAGAGGCAAACAGGTTGGCATTATCGGCGTTCAGATCGGCATTTCCAATTGGAGTTTTGGGTAGAAAAGCAAAGTGAGAGTTCCCCTAGACTGTTATCGCATTCTTGGTTTGACACACCTGTCAGGGCTAGAAAAAATCCATCAAGCTCATCGCGATCGCCTGCTCTCTATGCCAAGGCGTGAATATTCTGATGCAGCGATCGCCTCTCGTAAGCGAATCATTGATCGGGCTTATGAAATATTGACTGATCGCGCTCCTAGTATTATTGATAATGCGGATGAGTCAGTTAGCGATCGTCGAAATAATCCTGTAGATAATCCCGTAAATAAGCCTGTAAATGCCACAGCCCCTAATCAACTAGAAGCCGATGAAAGAGACTTTGCAGGGCTATTACTAATATTGTATGAACTCGGTGAATCCGAAAAAGTTCTATCCCTAGCCAAGCCCTATTACGATCCTGAAGAAGCAGAGCATCAGTCCCCCAGAATTTCACCTCACGATCCTGATTTACTGCTGTCTGTTTCATTATCATTTTTAGAACTAGGTCGTGAAAATTGGAAACAAGGACAATATGAATCGGCAGCTTCGTCGCTGGAATCGGCCCAAGAAATTTTATTGCGGGAGGGATTGTTTTTAAGTATTCGCAGTGAAATTCAAGCGGATTTATTTCGGCTACGTCCCTATCGTATCCTCGAATTGTTGGCAACTCCTGACAATCATACCAATGATCATCGCAAAGGAATGTCACTATTACAAGAAATGCTCGATGCAAGGCGCGGCATTGATGGATCGGGCAATGACTATTCCAGTTTAGGCATAGATGACTTTTTGCGATTTATTCAGCAATTACGCAGCTACATGACGGCGATCGAGCAGCAAACCTTGTTTGAAGATGAAGCCCGCCGCCCTTCATCTGTGGCTACTTATTTAGCTGTATATGCGCTAATTGCGCGAGGATTTTCGCAACGACAGCCCGCCTTGATTCGCCGCGCCAAAGGGCTACTGGTTAAACTTAGTGCCAGACAGGATATTTATCTCGAAAAGGCGGTATGCGCTTTATTACTAGGACAAACGGAAGAAGCAAGCGCGGCGATCGATAGTAGTGCTGAAGCTGATCAAATTGCTTTCATCCGCCAAAATTCCGAAGGTGCGCCCGATCTTTTGCCAGGGCTATGTCTTTATAGTGAACGTTGGATGCAAGAAGAGGTATATCCCCATTTTCGCGATCTGATGAGTCAAATCGTTTCACTCAAAGATTATTTTGCCGATGATCAGGTACAGGCATATCTGGAAGAATTACCAAATACATCAGCTTTGTCTTCGGAATGGACTTCTCCTGTGGGAAGCGATCGCTTAGCATCAATGCTCAATTCTCCCGAAGATATGCCGACAGCAAGGAGCGGTTTTGATCGGGGCAAATTTGAGAATGAACCTACTGCTATCAGCAGCAATGAACCACGACTTTCTAAATATGCACCTGAACCTCCAAATCGTTTTCAGAGATCGACCGCACCCGTAATTGATCGCCCCGAATCTAGGAGCATTATTTCCCGCGATCTGCCTAAATCTCGCCGTTCCAGTAATATTCCACCCACAAAAAATTCATCTCAAAATGTTTTTGAAGCTGTCAAAGAAATCAAGCGTCCGTCTGGCTCTATTAATTCTTCAGCTAGTTCTTCGGCGAATCCTTCCCCAAAACGTAAATTTAATCTCGGTCGGTTGATTATCGTCATTGTGATGGCGATCGCCTTAATTGGCAGTTCAATCTGGCTGGTAGTTTGGGCTTTCCGCGCTCTAACTGGTTCCTCTCGTTCTGAGGCTTTTATTCCATTAGAAAAAACGATCAGTCCAATCGTGGAAACGATTAATGCTCCTAGTGCGATCGCTGTTGCTTCGACAGGACCATTGGACAAAGAAACTGCAACCAAGGTAATTGAAGCATGGCAAACCACTAAAACTAAGGCTCTTGGCAAAAACTATGAGGACAATCTCTTAGAAGATATTCTGACTGAGCCTGTTTTGGCTGATTGGAAAGGACGCGCTAAAGACCTCAAAGCAAGCAACTCCTATTTGCAGTACCAAGTTAAGTCAAGCGAAGTTGACAAAGTAATTCCTGATGGTGATAGCAAAGCTAAGATTGTGGCAAAAATCTCGGAATCGCGTAATTACTTTTATAATGGCGAACTCGATCGCAGTGCCTCTAAGGAAGATTCCAACTATACCGTTGAATATGATTTGGTACGCAAAGATAATAAATGGCTAATTCGCGAAATGCTAGTTTTTTAAAAGAGAAGGCGCTAAGCGCCTTCTCTTTTTAGGTTAAAAATCGTCTGGTGGTAGCTCGTCATCTTCAGGCTCGATCTCTTCAGGTACGACTTTGGTCGCCGAAACCGCTACACCCTCGGCAAGCTTATCGCGGATCTGTTTTTCGATATCCTGAGCAAATTCTGGTTTGTCTTCCATATATTTGATCGTGTTGTCTCGACCTTGACCGATGTTGTCGCCTTGGTAGCTATACCATGCACCCTTGCGAACAATGATGCTCATTTCTTCAGCGAGATCGACTAGACAACCGACTGTAGAAATGCCTTTGCCGAAAATAATGTCAAATTCAGCGATCCGAAATGGTGGCGCGACCTTGTTTTTGGCAACCTTGACTTTGGCTCTAATCCCATATTCTTCTGTACCTTTTTTGAGGGTTTGGATGCGGCGAATATCCAGACGTACTGAGGCATAAAATTTGAGAGCCGTGCCGCCAGTGGTTACTTCAGGGCTGCCATAGGACACGCCGATTTTTTGACGCAATTGATTTAAGAAAATCACGATGCAGTTCGATCGCCCCACATTTGCCGTGATTTTACGAAGGGCTTGGCTCATTAACCGCGCTTGCAAACCCACATGGGACGCACCCATTTCACCTTCAATTTCAGCACGGGGGACAAGAGCCGCTACCGAGTCGATCGCTATGATATCTACAGCCATTGATCGCACCAAATTATCGACAATTTCCAGCGCCATTTCACCCGAATCAGGCTGAGAAATCAGTAAATTATTGATGTCAACGCCCACACTAGCGGCATAAGTTGGATCAAGGGCATGTTCAGCATCGACAAAGGCAGCGATACCACCACGTTTCTGGACTTCGGCGATCGCATGAAGAACTAGAGTGGTTTTACCAGAGCTTTCGGGACCATATACTTCAATTACCCGCCCCTTTGGTAAGCCTCCACCGAGGGCTAGATCGAGGGGTAATGCACCACTGGGGATTGTCTCGACCCGCATATTTGTAGCATCACCCAGACGCATGATCGCGCCCTTGCCATGATCCTTCTCGATCTTTTGCATGATCGCATCAAGCGCCTTTTTTTTCTCAGGGCTAATGTTAGATTTTGGTTCTTGAGCGCTGGCATTTTTAGCGATCGCCGTTGCGGAGGAATTTTTCGGAGCCATGTCAGTTCGAGGTTCGTCTAATACTTCTGCCTCATTATGACATTAAGCTTCCAAGTTTGTGATATTTAATATGCCCTAAAATTGAAGTGAATAGTATACTGCTACTTGAATTTAGATATTTGTACTAAAAAGAAACAACATTTTTGGGACTAACAAGCAACAAAATTTATTTCAGGATCTTTAATCTTGTGCCATAAGAAACGCAACATTGGTAAATTCTAGTGTCAGAATTGGTATGACTAATTTTTTCTGATGGTTTATTTTTATGTCGGCGGAATATCCACCAGTGATGTTGGTGGACGGTTATAACGTGATTGGGCTGTGGCGACACTTGCAGGAGATGAGAGATCTGCAAGGGTTTGACGTGGCGCGATCGCATTTGACTGAAGCAATGGTGAACTTTAGCGCTTATCACGGTTATAAAACGACATTAGTATTTGATGCCTATGTGCAGGCGACACCTGCTAAAGCTGAAAAAATCACTAAAAATCTGAAGTTATATTTCACCGATCATAACGAAACTGCGGATACTTACATCGAACGTCAATGTGGCAAATACCGCCGTGATCCACTTAGGCATTTAAAACGAATTATTGTGGTGACATCTGATCGCGCTCAGCAACTAACTGCCATAGGTTTTGGGGCTGAATGGTTATCATCCACTGCTTTAGAGCAGGAAGTAGAAGCAACTATGCGATCGGTGCAAAGTCGGCAAAGAAATCAAAAAGCTAACACTAAAAATTTACTAGGAAATCGGATTGATAGCGCGACCAAAGATCAACTAGCCAAGTGGCGAAATAGATTGAACTGAATCAAAATCTTTGGGAGTATTGCAATTAAAAAGCATTGATGCAGCCACATTTTCTATCTCAACAACTTCTAAATTCTCTAACCATTTTTGAAACGATCGCCCTCCTTGATTAATAAATTCCATTAGTGAATCTCGACATGACCAGCGATAGAATCCACATAAAGGTTCCCATTGTTTTCGCAAATTATCATTTGGATTTTTATTTGAATCATAATTTGTGTGGCGCGGTAAATAGGCGATCGCACTTTCTGGCAAATCCGCTAAATGAGCAGCCCATATTTGGAGAATGTCACTTTGAAGATTAGGCAAATCACAGGCTAGCAGTAATATCCAATCAGTCGGTTCGCTAATAGCCTGCAATCCTTGCCAAAATCCCACTAATGCGCCATCAAACTGTTGATCTATTACCATAGATAAGTTCTTCACAGATCTATGTGTAGACAGAAAATCAGCGATTGCCATGTCATATTGCAAACGACTCCGCACGACTACATAAACAGTATCAGCTACTTCGAGAGCAGTTCGACAAGTCTTAAATAATAGAGTTTCCCCATTAATTTCTAATAGAGTTTTATCTCTTCCCATGCGAGAGCTTTTACCACCCGCAAGGGCGATCACGATGATTTTCATGTTACAGATTTTTATTACAGATACTGTAAAGCCAGATGAAAAGCCGTAATCGATTTGGCATCGAGGCTAGCATCCGCACTTTGCGATCGCAATAAATCCTCAATCTCTTCTCGACTAAGAAAGACAACTTCTATCTCTTCATCTTCATCTTGAGCAGGCGGATGTTCTAACTTGGTGAGATCTTGAGCCAGATAAGCATGGATAATCTCATCAGAATAACCAGGGCAAATATAGAAACCACCCAGATATTGCCATTTACCAGTACTATATCCAGTTTCTTCCTCAATTTCGCGCTTAATCGTCACATCATGGTTTTCGCCCACTTCCAAGGTTCCCGCAGGAAATTCTAAGAGATAGCGTTGAATCGCAAATCGATATTGCTTGACTAAAATAAACTTGCCTTCGGCAGTCACAGGAACAGCCATCCCCGCCCCAGGGTGTTTGATATAGGAATACTCACCGACAACGCCATTCGGTAATTTGAGGCGATCGCTATGAAAAGAAAATTTACTCCCCTGATAACTAAGGCGATTTTGGAGAACTTGCGAAGGAATGAGATTTGACATAAATTATTGCTGTAAAAAAATCTGAACCTATTTTACTTCACAACTCGAATTGTGTCTAAAGTGTCATCACTTGCGCCATTAATAATCCCCCCCGATCGCAAAATATACTGCAACATTTCCACAACCTCCAGCGTAATTTCCTCACCAATACAAAGCAACGGAATCCCAGGAGGATAAGGACAAAGAGACTCCGCACTAACCCGCCCGATCGCCTTATCAATAGAAATGCGATCGCTCTTAGCAAAATAAGCCTCACGAGGAGTAATCCGACCACGATAATTCGTAATTCCTAATTCGTAATTCCTAATTATTTTTTCCTTTTTCCTTTTCTCTTTTCCCTTGCTAAGTTGCTGAAATCCATAAATTAATCGCTGAATATCGGCTTGAGTATTTCCCAAACTCAAAATAAAAACTAACTGATTGAGAGTCGGCATTTCCGCCATCACCGCTAATTCAGAATGCAAGCGCAAATCTGCCTCAAAACCACTGATCCCCAAATCTTCCAACATTACAGTTAAACGAGTGGGATCAAGAGTGGCAACTTCCCTTTGATCAAATGTTCGCAAATTAGGAATTTGATTTAATTGCGATCGCACTTCCTTGGATAATCTCAAAGTTTCCGTTAACAGAGATTTGCCATCGATCGCCATTTGTCGCCGCGCTACATCAAGGGAAATCAGTAACAATAAATTAGGGCTACTCGATCGCAATATTTGTAAAGCGCGATCGACTTGTTCAACTTGAATGCGATCGCCTTGTAAATGTAAAATCGAAGACTGGGTGAGGCTCCCCGCCACTTTATGCGTAGACTGTACCACTAAGTCCGCTCCTGCCTGTAAAGCCGATATGGGTAAATCAGGATGAAAACCTAAATGCGCTCCGTGGGCAGCATCAACCAATAAGGGAATGTTGTAAGAATGGGCGATCGCGACTAGCTTCTCAATCTCACCACAGACTCCAAAATAGTTGGGACTAACTACCATCACCGCTTTAGCATCTGGATGCACTTGCAAAAATAGTTCTAAAGTTGCGGGACTTACGCCCAAATCTAAATCGAACTCCGATAAATAATCGGTCGGCAAATAAATCGGCGTTGCGCCATTCAGCACTAACCCTGCGATCGCCGCCTTGTGACAGTTACGTCCGATCAAAATTTTGTCCCCGATTCCACAGGTTGCCAAAAGCATCGCCTGTATGCCACAGGTAGAGCCATTGGTCAGAAACCAAGCGCGATCGCTGTTATATGCATCCGCCGCTAAGACTTCTGCTTCGGTAACTGATTCTTCAAGTTCGGGTAATTCTGGCAAATCCAAACGAAAGACCGTTTCCCCTAAAAGTTCCACAAATTGGCGATCGATGCCCTGACCGCGTTTATGTCCTGGCATATAAAACGGCGCATGATCAATGTTGAGATATCGTTTTGCTGCGACAAGTAAGGGGGCTGTATCTTGATTCATGGAATTGTTAGGCTTTAGGGGGGGCTTTAGGGTAAATTTTTATTGGACTTTGGACAAATCAGCTACTGGCGTAAGCTAAAATCGAAAGATTTAACCAATCCAATATTCACCTAACTATGATTCAAAAGGTTTATTACCTATGAGAATAAATACGATAAAACTGCAAAATTATCGAGGCATACGGGAACTATCCCTAGATTTAGATAAAAATCTAACTGTTTTCTTTGGAGAAAATGGATCAGGAAAATCTACTGTAATTGACAGCATCGTGATTATGCTTTCATGGTTAGTTAATAGGCTGAGATATTCTTCGGGTACTTCGGGATATCCCATATTAGAGAAGAATATTACAAATGGTAATGCTTTTGCTTTAATCGCGCTTTCGTGTAGCAACGATGAAAAAAATATTGAATGGCAACTAGTTAAAACCCGTAAAGAATCTTCTGGTGGTGGTCTATTTTTTTATAAAAGATTAAGAGATCTCCGTAGTACAACTAATTTGGATAATTTAAGCGAGTTTACGAAATCATTACAGGCAAAAATTATTGAAGTTGAAGAAAGGCTAAATTTGCCAATATTTGTTTACTATCCAGTTGGTCGAGCGGTACTAGATATTCCTTTAAGGATTCGAGAAAAGAATAGTTTTAAACTTTTTGCGGCTTACGATCAATCATTAGAGAGTGGTGCAAATTTTCGGGCATTTTTTACATGGTTTCGCGATCGAGAAGATCTTGAAAATGAAAATAGAAAATATGTGGATCTTCCTAATAAACCAGAGGATTTTTGCTTTCCCGATCCTCAACTTGAAGCAGTGCGTAATGCTCTGAAAGTATTTTTGCCTGAGTTTACAGACCTGACTGTTAGGCGTAGTCCTCTCAGAATGGAGATAAAAAAAAATGGTAAAAAGTTCATTATTGATCAATTATCCGATGGCGAAAAATGTTTAATAGCTATGATTGGCGATCTAGCTCGGAGAATGGCGATCGCTAATCCTGTTCGTGAAAATCCTTTATATGGGGATGGGGTTGTTCTGATTGATGAAATTGATTTACATTTGCATCCTAAATGGCAACGCATGGTTGTATCTAGGTTAGTTGAAGTATTTCCAAATTGTCAGTTTATTATTTCCACTCATTCACCACATGTCATCACCCATGTTCATCCAGACAACCTCTATGTATTGAAGCAAACTGAAGCAGGAGCGATCGCTGAAAGACCTTCTGAGTCCTATGGAAAAACAGTTGATCGAGTTCTTGAGGATTTGATGGGATTAGCAACCACTAGACCCGACAAAGTTACCAAAAGCCTTAATGATCTTTACGAATTAATTAGCCTTGGACAGCTTGCTCAAGCCAAACAACTACTCGCAGAAATGACTGGGGAAGTTGAGGGAGATCCTGATTTGTTAATTGGCTCAGATCCTGATTTAGTAAAGGCGGAGGTATGGATCAAACGAAAAGAGAGTATTGGCAGATGAAGTACATTATCAAGCAACAAGAGCCTTCATCTTTATCCAACTTGAAAGCTACTGATCCAGCTATCACATATGAAAAATTAGGGAAGTATTATTCTGCGATTAAGAGTGATCTGAAACTCGCATTAATTAAAGAACAAGGCTTCATTTGCTGCTATTGCGAACGCAGGATAACTACAAACGACTCCCATATTGAGCATTTTCGCCCCCAGTGCGATCCATCTGTCGATACATTAGATTTCAGTAACTTACTTTGTTCTTGTGTGAAAGATAAAGTTGCTGGCGATCCTCTCCGTTGTGGACATTTAAAAGGAAACTGGTTTGATCCACTACTTTTGGTATCACCTTTTGATCCTACTTGTGAAACAAAATTTAGATATAAACCTGATGGGTCGATTAGTCCCGCCGATCCAAATGACCAAGCAGCTAAGGAGACTATCGACAGACTTGATTTAAATATACCCAAACTAATAGCCCTGCGGAAAGGAGCGATCGAGTTATTCAGCGATAGTGATAATCCGTTTAGTGCGTCTGAGCTAGAAAAATTTGTCACCGACTATCTCCAGCAGGACATACAGGGAAGGTTCAGAGAATTTTGGACAACTATTAAATATCTCTATAAACATGGAGACTTATAAAGCTGTATATTATCTAAAGTCACACTTTAACCGATCTCAAATTTAAAAAGCCTTGATAGCAACTGCCATTAAACCAACGACAAGACGACCTGTATTTCCTTTCACCGCCGTGATCGGACAGGAAGAGATGAAGCTCGCCCTGTTGCTCAATGTCATCGATCCCAAAATCGGTGGAGTGATGGTCATGGGCGATCGCGGTACGGGCAAATCCACAACCGTTCGCGCCCTTGCCGATCTCCTACCCGAAATTGAAGTTGTCGCTGACGATCCCTTTAGCAGCCACCCTACCGATGGCGATCTTCAGAGTGAAGAAGTCCGCCGCCGCGTAGCCAATGGCGAGACTCTGCCCGTCAGTACCAAGCAAGTCATTATGGTTGACCTGCCTCTCGGTGCGACTGAAGACCGTGTATGCGGCACGATTGACATTGAAAAAGCATTATCTGAGGGCGTGAAAGCCTTTGAACTTGGGTTGCTTGCTAAGGCAAATCGTGGCATTCTTTATATCGATGAAGTCAATCTACTGGACGATCACCTCGTCGATGTTTTGCTTGACTCCGCCGCTTCGGGTTGGAATACCGTTGAGCGTGAAGGTATCTCCATTCGTCACCCTGCAAGATTTGTACTGGTTGGCTCTGGCAACCCTGAAGAAGGTGAATTACGTCCACAATTGCTCGATCGCTTTGGGATGTATGCGGAAATCCGCACCGTGCGCGAACCTGAACTGCGGGTGCGTGTAGTCGAAGAGCGCACTAATTTTGATGGCAATCCTCACGGATTTTTGACGGAATATGCCGATCGCCAAGGAGAGCTTCAAGCCAAGATTGTCCGCGCTCAAAATCTTCTTAGTGAAGTAGATATTCCTCAAGATTTACGGTTGAATATTTCTAGAGTTTGCTCAGAACTGAATGTCGATGGTTTGCGCGGTGATATTGTCAGTAATCGTGCTGCTAGAGCGATCGCTGCTTTTGAAGGTCGCAAGGAAGTCGAAGTAGACGACATCAAGCGGGTAATTGGTTTGTGTCTGCGCCATCGTCTCCGCAAAGATCCGCTCGAATCCATTGATACTGGTTATAAAGTTATCAAAACCTTTAATCAAGTATTTGGCATCGAAGAAGAATAAATTGAAGTAGGGACGGTCTAAGAAACTATTTAAGAATTGTCTAGATCCCCCCAGCCCCCCTTACTGAAGGGGGAGAATATTATATTTATCTTCTTCCCCCTTTTTAAGGGGGATTGAGGGGGATCTCTTAGAGCTTTTGACCGTAGAAAATAATTCTTAAATGGTTTCTAAACGTAATGCCAAGGTTAGGTAAAATTTTTCGTTATCGTATATTACCAATCTTTTTGGCGATCGCTTTATGCGGATTGATTATCAGTAACAAGCAGGCGATCGCCCAGAATACGCCCAATGTTTCCATTAAGACCAATTATTACGATATCCAAGGTTCGACAGCAAAACAACTGCGATCGCAATTGAATCAGCTTGGGGTAGTCGATCCCAACACAGGAAAGCGCTTTGATGCTTATGTGAATTGGCGAGTATGGTGGAACTATCGTTATCGACCCATTAGAAATCAATGTCAGATTACACAAGTAACGGTTAATGTCCAAGTAATCTATACAATGCCACGTTGGAATCCCTCAGCAAACGCATCTATGGATTTAAAGAATCGCTGGAATCGCTATATTACTGCGCTTCGACTACATGAAGATGGACATAAAAATCACGGTGTGAAAGCAGGGCAAGACATTTTGAAAACCCTAAATAATCTCACTACAAATTCATGTCAACAGATCGGCGATATTACGAATCAAAAAGGGGATGCGATTATGAAGCAATACAATCTCAAAGATATTGAGTACGATCGCCTTACACAACATGGATTTACTCAAGGGGCAGTATTTCCCTAGCAATAAATATTTTGTTTCAGTATTTTGTTTTAGAGATTTGCGCTGTGATTAGTTGCTAAGCGATAAAAAGTTAGGCAGGTCTGCCCATATTGGCGGCGATCGCAACAAACGAGACTGCCAATCGCATCAGGTAAAGGACGTAAGCGATCGCATTCGGCGATTACCAGAGCATCGTCAGCTAGTAATGGTGGTAATAGACTAAGTACAGGCTGATATAAATCGCTTTGATAAGGGGGATCGAAATAAACTAAATCAAAAAATTTGGGTTCCGATATTTGTAATTTTGTCAAAACCTTGGTTGCATCACCCTTGATTACTTGAAAAATTTGATCGGGCTTAGCGAGTTTTTGCCAATTTTCACTAACAATTTGACAAGTCGAGCCAGACAACTCAATACCGACAACTTGCGCCGCACCGCGCACCATAGCCTCGGCTCCCATCGCTCCTGAACCAGCACAAATATCTAACCAATTTGCTCCCCGAATCTGATTTTGTAAAATATTAAAAACCGCCGCTCTAACTTTGCTCGGTGTTGGGCGTGTTGCTAAACCTGTAGGCGTTTTAATGGTGCGATCGCCATTGATTCGTATAGACATTTCAAATAGGCAGGCTTAATTGTAGCTAGTGGAACAGGCTTCTAGCCTGTTGACGGGCAAGATGCCCATCCCACATCTTAGATTAAATGATTAGAAAAGGACAATCCTTCGATTTGATCGATGGGAACGATCCAAATTTTATTTTGATAGGGTCGCCATACCGCACTCATGACATAGTGATTGCGAATAGAGATGATGTGAACATGGGGAACGCCAGAAAATTTTGAGCAAGAACGTAAAAAATCGAGGGTACGGATCAAGCGGCTATGCAAAAATGTTGCCATTTCATCACTACAATTCTGGCGTAACATCGGCACGGGCTGGGGATCAGTATCGCCTCTTAGTTCGTAAATAATATGCGTTTTACCCTTAAATTCGATTTTGCGCGATCGCAATTGCCAACCGCACAGCACGCCAAAACCGATGACCGCCATACCGAGATCGATATGAAAATCGCGCATCTGAAATTTCGTATTACTACTCATATCTGTATGAGTATTGTAACCAGTCCAAGTATGAAATCTCTCTAAATTCTCGTTGTTAATATCAATCGCCGAACGATAGGGAGAAGTCACAACATGAGCAGTCTGTGCGTTTTCGGAAGAAGTCTCTGAGGTCATACTTGTCTCGTGAGTGACAGCATTTACAGGAATGAAGGATAAAAGCTTATATTACCTGAATTTATTAACTAAATCTGATTAGAGAATTTTGTCTAGACAAAGTAACTTGGTTAATAAGTATGGTTTCCCAAAAGCTTAGTCAATAATGCTATAAGCAGCCTAACATTTTTTAATTCAGTTTGTAATTAACTTGCTCGTCAATTTAAGTTTAGGTTTCCACTAAATAACCCAGAATGACTCAAAAAAGTTCGCTTAAATATCAACAGTTGCAACCAATTCTTTTTCAACGCGAATTGCAACAATATCAGCGTACTTTGTTCAACAATGTTTGTATATTGCTTGGACTGACGGCGATCGGGACATTGGGCTATCACCTGATCGAACGCTGGAGTTGGTTTGACTCGTTGTACATGACGATTATTACTCTTGCCACGATTGGCTATGGCGAAACCAATCCTTTGCATGTTGAGGGACGGATTTTTACATTATTGCTAATCGTCCTGGGAGTTTTAAGCATTAGTTATATTGCCGCGCAGTTTACCGCCGCGATCGCCAATGGGCATATTTACAATATTTTTCAAGCAAGACAACATCGAAAAGTTATGGAATCACTAGACAAACATTACATCGTTTGTGGATTTGGGCGCACGGGGCGGCAGGTAACATCGGAATTTGCGGCGGAGGGGAGCATCGCTTTTGTGGTGATTGATAGTGATCCTGTGGCGATCGAACAGGCTGAGCTTGCGGGTTATCCTGCTTTGCAAGGGGATGCTGCCCTAGACAATACTCTGCTACTGGCAGGAATCGAACGGGCGGTTTGTATTGTGGCGGCGCTACCATCGGATGCCGAAAATCTTTATACGGTCTTGTCAGCGAAAACTTTAAATCCTGATATTAGGGCGATCGCCAGAGCAAGTACGGAAGAGTCAATGCAAAAGTTGCGCCGTGGTGGAGCCGACGAGGTGATCTCGCCATACATTACAGGCGGTAAGCGGATGGCGGCGGTGGCTCTGCGTCCACAGGTGATGGATTTTGTCGATGGAATTATTGCTGGGGCAAATCGCTCGTTTTACATTGAGGAATATCGGATTGATGATTCTAGTTATATTGGCACTTCCTTAAAACAGGCAAGTTTGCGATCGCAGACAGGAGCGTTAGTTTTAGCGATCAGGCGTGCGGATGGTGATGTGATTGCGGGACCTGATGGCAATACTGAGATTTTACAGGGCGATGTTTTGATCTCGATGGGAACACCTGAGCAGTTAAGGGCGCTAAATCAGTTACTCAGCCCTATTTCTAAAAAGCAAAATGTTCTACGATTGCCACGCAATAAGTAGCTGAGGCGCAAAAATTTAAACAACTGGTACAATGAAGTCTACAGTCGAGAGATCTTACCTTTTCGGATCGTGGAAGCTTGGTCTTTCCTCGACTGATTTTAATTTTAAAGGTTCTTTGTGGCGAGTGATTTGGAACCTTGTTTAAATCTCCATCTCGAATTATTCAAACCGCGATCGCTATAGCGATTAATGCAGAATTTCAGCTTTTGCTAGATCCCAGAGAAATTGCATTGGAGATTTGCTATCCTAAGTATGGTGTGCATTACACATTGGCGATCGCTTTGGTAATTGCTCATCGATTAGGAATAGAAGCGAGCCAAATTGCGAAAAAAATAGCTGAAAAAGTTACGGTAGCGATCGCAGAAAACCGTTCGCAACATCCACAAATATTTGCAGAATGGCAAATTAGATCGTCTGCCAAAGGCTTATTAAATATTTATTTAAGTGAGAGATATCTAGGGGACAGTTTACATACTCTGATGAGTTGGAGTTGGCGGCTGGATGAAGAAGTTTTTGAGATCAGTGGCGAACATCCTCCATTGTGGCAAAAGCGCGAAATTTATAGAAATCATCCTCGGCAATCTCCTGAACCAATGCAGCAATATGCCCATGCGCGATGCTGTGCATTAATTAGATTGACGGAAGAAAATTCACGTTACACCGAAACTATTAACAAAATAGAACCGATAGAACCAGAGGAAATTAGTTTGTTACTGCGAAATTTGGCGATCGCAGATTATTTGGAAAATGAAAATATTTTGCCTGCAACTAGACAAATAAATCATAGACAGAAATTATCGCGATCGCTAGCTGGGGCTTTTTTAGATTTTTACGATCGCTGTCGAGTTTTTGGCGTTGATCGCGATGCTGTGCAGAGACGCTCATTACTAATAAGAGTTACCCAAAAGTTTTTAATAGCGATCGCGCCGCCTGAAGTTAACTATGCGATTTACTTATAAACTAGTGAGGAGTCATTATGAATAGCTTCATTCACAATAAAGGCAATATCTGGAAACACTGAAGATGGAAAAAGCTTATTGGCTCGCTTGGTCACAAGTTCGCGGCATTGGTCCCGTTTTAATTAAACGTCTATATCAAGCTTTTGGTTCTATGTCTGAAGCTTGGCAAGCATTACCCCTTGATTTACAGCAAATCGAAGGTATTGGCGGTCAAACCCTCGAATCAATTCGTCAAGCCCAGCGTGAAGTTGAGCCATTGTCTTTATTAGCTATCCATGAACATAAAAATCTGAATTTTTGGACACCTAGCGATCGCGAATATCCGCAGTTACTTTGGGAGATCCCCGATCCACCACCACTTTTATATTATCAAGGACATCTCACCCAATGGAATGAACGTAATACTGTCGCGATCGTGGGAACTCGCCGAGCCACTCCCTATGGAAGACGTTGGACGAAAAAGATTGTGAATGCTCTTGCTGAGCGGGGATTTACAATCATTTCGGGTATGGCGGATGGCATTGATGGAGAGGCTCACAAGGCTTGTTTAGAAAGCGGCGGACAAACTATTGCCGTAGTGGGTACAGGAGTCGATCAAATCTATCCCCACAAACATAAATCTCTCTATGGAGAGATCGTCAACACAGGACTAGTGGTCAGCGAATATCCCCAAGGAACACCGCCAGACAAAAAGCATTTTCCAGCGCGTAATCGAATTATTGCGGGGCTGAGTCGCGCTACTCTCGTAATGGAAGGTGATTTGAAGTCTGGAGCGCTAATTACGGCTTTTCAAGCGAATGAATATGGACGTGATGTCTATGCATTACCGAATTCTCTCGAAGTAAGCGAAGCTAAAGGTTGTTTGAAGCTTTTAGGGAAAGGCGCTCATGCAATTTTAGGCGTAGATGAGTTATTGGAATCCTTGGGACTGTTACCAAATTTAGATAAACAGTTGGGTATACCGACGATCGCGATCGGTACAGCAAATCTTCCGCCATTACAACAAAATATTCTCCAAGCGATCGGTTATGGCGATCCCGTTGGTTTAGATGCAATTGTCGAACAGGTCAAAGCGCCCTCTGGTGAAGTGTTAGCAGCTTTAACTCAATTGGAATTATTAGGGGCGATCGCGCCATACCCAGGGATGCGATATCAAAGATTATAGAAATTTGGAAAAGAATCAAACGTAAGGGCAATTCATGAATTGCCCCTACGTTATAAAATCACGCTTTCAAGTCCTTTTGAGTAAGTCTTATAGATTGAAAGTTTAAAAATCCCTCCCTAACGAAATAGTTCTTTAGACTTAATCTATTTAACACCACTTTACATTTAGCAATAATACCTGTAATGTTCTATCCATGTTTAAAGTCTGTATTTCAAGTCTGTATAAATGTTCCTTTAACGCCACCACAACTATGTTTCCTAAAGGAGGTAACGACATGACAGAACTACAATTGGGCTGGGAAGATTAATCGCATATAGAAAGAAACTGGTTAACTGCTCTGTATTAGCTAAGTAACTAAACAAACTTTTTAAAACTCAACGCATATAGAAGTTTAGTTACAGATAGCTGGCAGGAAAACTGGGAACAGAATCAGCAACAAAAACAGTCTCACAAGCTTTACTGGGTAAAGGTTTTAGCTAGAAAAATAGGCTAGAAATTTTACCTTAATCAAAAATAGTAAAAAATAGTGAGACCTCTCAATATTGGAGGTTTTATGAATGTTCATGGCAAAACGGCTCTAATTACAGGAGCCTCACGCGGTATTGGTAAAGCGATCGCTTTAGAGCTAGCTCAACAAGGAGCAAAATGCCTGATTTTGGTAGCAAGGGATCACGATCGCCTCAATGCTGTCGCATCGGAAGTGGAAGCTTTAGGAATAGAAGCAGTAAGTTTACCTCTCGATCTATCACAAACGATTGAAGTAAACATTGCGATCGCCCAAGTATGGCGAGATTTTGGACCGATTGATATTTTGGTTAACTGTGCTGGCGTGGCGCATCAATCCTCATTTTTGCGATCGCGCTTTGAAGATGTACAGTCCGAAATCGAGGTTAACTTGCTCGGTATGTATGCGATCACGAGGATGGTAGCGCGACGGATGGCTGCGATTCGCAATGGTCGAATTGTCAATGTCTCTAGCCTCATGGGTAAGGTCGCCGCGCCGACAATGGCAACCTATTCTGCGACTAAATTTGCGATCGTTGGCTTCACGCAAGCTCTACGCGGAGAATTAGCCGCCTATAACATCAAGGTAACGGCTTTGCTCCCATCGCTGACGGATACTGACATGGCAAGCAATCTAGAGTGGTTTCGCTGGGTTTCGATGATGACTCCCAAGCAGGTCGCTAAAGCTTTGATTGCGGGATTAGATCGGGAGACTCCTGAAATCCTTGTCGGCTGGCAGAGTCATCTCGCCGTATGGTGTCATCGTCTGTTTCCATTCCTAATGGAGAAGATCTTGCTAATGGCGGCTCCGAAAGTGATCTAACTCAAAAGTCTCACTGTCTAAGCTTCAGGATGGAGATCCCCCTCAATCCCCATCAAAAAGGGGGAAGAAGATAATGAATCAATTAATTCTTCCCCCTTTTTAATCTGCCAAGCGATCGCTATGTCATGACACACATGATTTACAAATGGCTTTAAGAACTTTAAGAATTTGTATAGAAGGAGCAGATTCGATCAACGATAGGGAAGGAAATAGCTGATATATGGGTGATTCTCCTCCAGAGATGCGGATAAACTGACAATTTTTTGCGTCAAGTGTAACCATCTTGACCTCTTCCAAATTAGCTGTATTTTCTATCCTAACATCTCTATTTCGTAATTATTGCGATCGCAAAATCTGCTGTACGAATTTAGGATTTTAATATTTTATCCAGACATCTAAGTTGAGTTTTGGTATATTTTTGTTATTGCAAACGTATTAAAGAAATAAAAATCCTCAGTTTATTAACTAATTGTTTTTGTAAGGAGTAAAATTTGAGAGATATTCGGGTAGAGTTTGGAAACTGTTCATGCAGATTAACCTTATGATTGAAATGTCTCAGAGATTTGTGTTAAAGCCAAAAGTAAATAAATCATTGGCGTGTCATTGCAGAAATTTTTGCAAGGATGGCAACCAAGATAATTTGAAGTAGGTTGATCTCAAACCCTGAACCAGTAAACTTGTTGAAAGAAAGTTGTTGAAAGTGTTGCTTAGCAACATTTTTAAACCACTTATTATATTTTATTTGATGGCGAACTGCTATAGGTAGTTAGTTGTGAAATAAATCATGCAAAAGAGAGAAGTATTTGAGTTGAGTCGCTATGCAAAGTTTTTCACCATATTTAACTTGTCGTTCAATGCTTGCAAAAAAGCAAGGCAAGGGATTTTCGGAAACGGAAACAAAAGAAATTTTACGTCAGGTACTTGCTCAGCTAAACACATTGCATGAGCGCCGTCAGTCCCACGGTTCGATTTCTCTAGATACGATCGCTTACGATCAAAAACGCATGATGATTGTATTGCTGCCGAGTAATGGTCGCAATAATCCGATTTACTTAGCTCCAGAAGTTGTCCAGACGAGACAGGCCACTTCCACGGCGGATATTTATGCTGTGGCAGTTGTGATGATCGTACTATTGACAGGAAGCCCGCCCGAAGAGCTAAAAACCGCTACGGATATGTGGAACTGGGAAGAACGCTGCAACATAAGCGATCGCTTTATCCAAATACTAAATATTGCACTATCAGCAACCCGTGATTTTCGCTATGTCAATGCGGGACAGATGATCCGTTCCTTAAAGCCGATTATTGCCATACCAGAGCCTAAAATTGATCCCAATCGAATTAATCCTGCGATCGCCTCAGCTAGTCCAAGTCAGACAGAGAATAATCTTTCGGGAGATGTTTCGCAAGATGATCTTTCGATGCCAACCGTGGCGGAAGCATCACAATATTTAAATCCAATTGATCCCATATCTCCAAATCAATTCAACTCCATTCCTCCTAAAAAATCCCCATTTGTTGCGTTTACTAATGGCTCCAATTCCATAGGCTCAACAAAAGGAGTGACAAAGTTAGACTCCACCAATGGCGATATCAGAGCGAAAGCCGAAGACAAAGTAAACTCGCAATTTAATAGATTAGAAATCACTGGCAAATCACAGGGAGATACTTCTCAAGGTGATTTTTGTACATTCCAATTACCATTTAGTAATGCAAATGAAGATGATTTATCTCAAGGTGAAGTACCGAAAAGCAATAAGGCAAGCCTTACTAAGGTAAACGAATCTGGTGAGATAGCATCTTCTCAAAGTGGTTCTTTGATATCTCTAAAAGATGACGAAGAGGCGATTGAGTCGATGCCTACGAGTAAATTTAGGCTCTTGCTTGGAGCCATTTTTGCTGGTGGAATTATTGTTGGCGGTCTATTAACGGTTTTGATTCTATATAGATTTATCGAACTCAGCACTAGCAAAAATCTGCAAAGCCTTAATAGTAATGAGTTAGACAAGGCGATCGCCCGTGTGTATGAAACTAAAAAAGCAGAAGAGAATATCGATAAACTCCTTGTTTTAGCTAAATATAAGTACGAATATTCGGGCAACTTATCTGAAGTTGAAACAATGTTACAATCAATCCCGCCTGAGATTCCTACTCGCAACAAAGCCGATCAAATGTTAGTAGAATGGAAAGCAGATCAGAAAAAAAATACTACGCTTATCCAAGAAGCGGAAAAAGCATTAAAAAATGGGAATTGGCAATTAGCGATCGATACAGTTAAGACCATTTCGCCGACTCCCTATTGGCAAGAGCGCGGTAAGATCATTGCTGAAGATGCGAAGCGAAAGCTAGCGGGTATAAATCCAAAAACCAACTCAACAGCCAATAATAATGCTCCGATCAGCTCTGAAAGCAACTTTACAAACTCTGCCTCAAATCCTGCTTCAGTAGCGGCTGTTGAGACACCCAGAGATACTTCTCCAACCAGTTCAGATAATTCACAACCATATATCCCGCCTTCTAGCGCCAGAAGCAGTGGTCGAGATAGTATAAGTGAAAAGCCCAGTACCAATACTGGTACAAATGGTAGTGCAAATATATCTTCGCCAGATGTAATAGAATCTACTCCACCGCGAAACACATCTGCACCATCTTCTTCGCCTGCACCTCTAGAACCACCCGTATTTTCCACGCCACCTGCATCGTCTGCTCCACCCGCGCCCCGTTTAGCCAACTAGGTCGCGTCAAATCTTGTAAATCTTGTATAAATTTCTTATCAATTTCAGTAATAATCGGTAGACTATGAATCTTAAATCGTTAGCAGTTCAATCATTACCTTGTTGGTGTATTTTAACGGGTGTTTCATCAATACAACTGACAGAACTATTTCTTGCTCGCGATGCTTATAGCCAAAATAACATCGTTGAAAATAACACTGTCCAAAATGATATCGTCCAAAATAATATTACCAAAAATCGATTCTGTGATATTGGTTCAGCACCTGTACATCCAGGGAACTATAAGGTGCGCGGCAGTATTTTCCTCAAAAAAGAAAGATTTCAGGAAGCATTGGATTGTTTTGAACTTGCACTCCAAGATGAGCGGGGACAGAGAGATCCAGAGCTTTGGAATAATCACGCCCTAGCCCTTGCAGGTTTGAAAAAGTTTGAAGAAGCGATCGCCTCTTACGACAAAGGATTGCAAATTGAGCCTGGTGCTAGGTATGTCGATCGCGTCCAACCTCTCTCCCAGCCAGAAGACTACTACATGTGGTGGTTTAATCGCGGGGCAGCATTATTAGATCTCAAGCGCTATGAAGAGGCGATCGCTTCTTTTGATAAGTCATTAAAGTTGAAATCTGACTATAGTTTTGTGTGGCTATTTCGAGGCTTGGCACTATTTAAGCTAGAACGTTATGAAGAAGCAAGAATCTCTTATCGTCGTTCTGTTTCTCTAGCTCCAAACACGCCATATCGGATCAAGCCAAGCCAATTGGATACGATCAAGGACTATGTAGTCTATTACAGTGAAGCTGAGGCAAAGGCAAGAGTAGGAATGTACAAAGATGCCGTACAAGCTTTTGATCAAGGGCGAAGGATTCGGCGAAATAATCTGGAAATGAGATTCTTTCAAAATAAGGTTGATGAAAGTGTCTATGAAACTTATTTTGAAGGAATTCGACTTCTCGATCAGGGTGAAAATGCTAAAGCATTAGTTCTCTTTGATCAAATGATTGCTTTTTATCCAAATTATGCTGATAGTTGGGATGGAAAAGCCGATGCATTAATGAATCTTAAACGTTATCCTGAAGCTGTTGCCGCCTATGAACGAGCCACTTTACTAGACCCTGATGAATATTCAACTTGGTATAAAAAAGGTAATGCTTTGATGAAGGTAAATCGTAATGCTGAAGCATTGGAAGCTTATCAACAGGCGATTAACCTATCCGCAGGTTTTGCAGAAGTTTGGCATAATCGTGGCGTGATTTTAGATAGTCAAAACAAAACGACAGAAGCGATCGCTGCTTATACGCGCTCATTAAAAGCGGATAAACTCTGGAAAGGAATTGAACGGATTGATACCCAGTATGCTCTAGCTGCTAGTCTATATCGTGCAGGTCGCTATCGTGAGTCTTATATTTCTGTGGAAAAGGTTTTAAAAGAACAGCCTAATTACAAAGAGGCTTTGGAATTGCGTAAGTTGTTGCAACAATTCCTCTAATTTTCTTTACCTAAGTAAGGATAGTAAGTGCTTCGTGTCGCCTATCCTTTGCCTCAATCCTCTGCACTTCTTCATATTGCTTTACACTTCTTTGTTAGCCCCTTCACCGTCAGGCGATCAATTTGATTCATTGTCTTCTTCCCCCTTAAAAAGGGGGATTGAGGGGATCATTAGCAAATCAGTTAATCATGTAGCCAAGCTTCAGTCGCAATCCCTAATTTACTAGCAGTATCTATTAACTGATGTAGTTCTAAGTTAGACATATTTTCACAGAGATTTGCCTCAATATGAATTGGTTGATTTTGCGTAGAATCCAGATCAAGTATTTGTCTGGCAAGCACACATTTGGGCGCAATCCGTTCTGCTAGATAGCCCAAGAAAGCTTCTTGAGCCAGATTCAGATTTAACTTCAAGTTGAGACGCAAGGCGATCGCTAAGGACTGCTCGATTTGATTGAGATAATTAAATAGCGATCGCTCATCGATATTTTCCTGTTGAGAAAGCTGTTCAATCTGCCTCAAAATATGATTTTCGAGAATCTTCGCATCTTCAGCATGGGTGAATTTGCAGCCCAAATTGATTGCCTCGATCGCCACAGCATCCAGCGCAACATTGGGAAGTGATGCTCCTGTTTCCAGACGTTGCAGTTCTTCTGTAAGTCGGTTATTGAGAACGATATCGGCGGCAACTTGTAGTTCTGGCGGTACGGGCAGATCGTCGCGGCGGAAGGAAATCAGGATTCCATAATTGTCGCGATAGACCTGTTCGTATAACTGATCGAGTCTGGTTAAAGTCTCATCAGCTAACAGACGCAAAATTCGATGGCGCTCTTCAGCAAACAGATGGTGGAGATTGAACTGCTCACCACTAAAATTATTTGCCATTGCCAAGATTACCGCCGCCGTATTCGCCTGTTTGAGAACCTTAAACAGCGTCGCCTTAATTTCCTCATACTCACGCCGTCCCGTAAAGTTTTGGATGCAACAATGGAAGTCATCACCACCGAGATGCAGCACCGCAAAAATATAATTTACGGATTCTTGGGTGATTCTGGAAACCAGATTAATCTGCCCGATCGCTAAGGACATGGAGCCGATCCGTTGTAGTTGATAGTCCTGTTGTTGGATTTGATAGCAATAAATTTGTTGCGATCGCCCATAATTACCCAATGTCGAGCTAAGCGCATATTGTGCCGCCACTTGACCCAACGTAATTCGATTGGTGATTACCTGCTGACGGTAAAGGCTTTCACCCTCTTTAATGCTAGGGATATTGCTAGGAGCTTTGCCCAAACGCTGAATAAATTCATCTTCTAGCAATACACCCGCCACATCCGCCGCAAGTTCGATCGCTCTAGCGGCATAGCGCAAAATCTGCACGGTTTCAGGGCGAGACAACTCCTCAAAAAACCAACCGCAACTGGTAAACATCAACAAGGCGTGGCGCTGCATTTCCAACAGTCGCAAAGCATCGATTTTCTGTGCCGAACTCGTCACCTTGTTGTCACATTGTTGCTCAAAAAACTTGGCTAAAACTGGTGAAGGTTCAAGTTCATCGCGCAGTGAATATTGCAGGACTTCGATATAGCGATCGCGAGCTTCCCAAGGATCATTGAAATATTTGCGCCCAATATCCACATATACCGTCGCAAGGCGATCTCGTAGCCAATTGAGGCTATCGCGCAATGGTTTTCGCCACAGTAATTGATAGCCCGAACCTTCACCACCACAGCTACAACCACCCTGCCAGCGATCGACTCCGTGGGCGCAACTCCATGCTGTCACCGATTTGAGTTCCGCTTCCCATGTGGGCGGAAATAGGCTCAAGTAATGGGCGTAATTAGTTACAGTCCAGCCGCGTTGGGGAAACTCTTCCACAAAGGCGTAGGAAAGAGTTTTTTCGGTAAAGTGCTTGTGATGCCCAAAGGTTTCGCCATCGGTTGCCACAGAAACGATTTGTTGCGATCGCTTATCATTACGCACCGCCTGACTGAGCCGTTTCGCGAAATTACTAGAACTGCCTAAGAGATCGCCAAATCCCATGTCGCGGGAAATTGGTCCATCATAGAAAAACACATCGATGTAAGCATCCGTATTCGCAGGTAGATGAAATTGACCAAGCTCGGATACATTGCTGCTACTAGTATTGTGACGGCGTAAATGGCAACGATAGGGACGGGTGGGATCGATCTGTGCGCCACCGACCTCTTGCCAAGCAGGATTTGCATTGTCTTTGGTGGGGATCGGGCGACAGCGTTGCGCTTGCGATGGCGCTAAGACAATAAACTTGATCCCCTCCAACACTAAAGCCTCAAGGGTTTCATAATCAACGGCGGTTTCTGCTAACCACATGCCTTCAGGTTCACGCCCGAATCGCTCCGTAAAATCCGCTTTGCCCCAACGAATTTGGGTTAATTTATCGCGCCAATTCGCCAAAGGCATGATGATGTGGTTATAGACTTGGGCGATCGCATTGCCATGACCATTCAGGCGATCGGCGCTACGTTTGTCGGCATCTAAAATTGCTTGATAGGTATTGCGATCGTAAAACTCGATCCATGAGAGCAGGGTTGGTCCCATGTTGAAGCTCATGTACTCGTAGTTATTGACTATCTTCACGATCTTGCCATCACGCCGCTCGATCCGCGAAAAGGCATTGGGGCGATAGCATTCGTAGTGAATTCGTGCATTCCAGTCATGGAAAGGGGCTGCACTTTCCTGTCGCTCGATCGCATTGAGATAGGGATTTTCACGGGGAGGCTGATAAAAATGCCCGTGAATCGTAATATATATTCCCGAATCAGTCGGAACTTGGACAGGCGAGGCGACAGGAGTAGCAACAGTCACGCAAATTATTCCTTATGAGGCGAACGACAAATCTATTCTATCTTGGCAGATTTTCTTGGTGGTTAGCAAGCAAATGTAGAAAAGTTTGAGAATAAGCGTTAAATATTTGGGGATCGCTATTTTAATTTTTAGGCTAATTTTACAGTGCTTTCAAAAAAAGTGCGATCGCCGTTAACGTGATTAATCCTAATGTGACTTTCCAAAATATTTCCCAGAGCATTGGCAACCAAGATAAGAGAGTATCGATTGAGCCGCATATTGTGGCAATTGGGAAAGCGAGAAATATGCCAAAAGTAAAAAGTGCAAATAGATTTAGCAAATAGATAATGACTTTCAACACGATATATCTCCTAATACTTTTTTAGTTATTAGGGTTTACAAGTTGTTAAAGAGAACCTGTAAACCCTAAATTACACCGAACTATTCAGGTTTTCATAGGAATTTGCGATTTCATGATTTTTTGTGAGTGTCAACCTGTTTTCATTCCATTTACCAGACACTCCTTTGTCTTACTAGTTTTATAGGCTGACCATCAGCCTGCAATTCGTTGCCATCCGTTGATAAGGTATAGGTCTGTTTCGGAGGAATTGTTTCTAGCGGTTCACCGTTGACAGTTTCTACTTGAGATACGACCTTGCCATATTCGAGCAAAATTTTTCCAGTGGTTTTGATTTCTTGGATTTCATCTCTTACAGACACAGCCTTAAGTGTAGCTTCAAACTTCCCTTCAGCGTTAATTACCCATTTACCGCTTACCGACTTGACACCTTCTTTCTCAGCATCAGCCAAAACCTTGGGTTCTAAAACAACTTTGTACTCACCAACGACTGTATCAAGGCTGATATTCAGTTTACGATCTTTCTCAATGATTCGAGATGGATAAATCTTAAAAGAATCAAAAAAATTAGTCGCTTCTGTTGTCAATTCTCCAAATGATATCGCTCCCAGCATATACACCCTTTCTTTGACTACATAGCCATAATATTGTCCTCGAGTACCATTGGAATGTTCCATCAAAAATTCAATGCCTGGGTATCCTTGAATTTCAATATTTGCGGTTTTTATAACTTTGCCTTCAAGATGTTGCCGAAAAGCAGCTTGCAATATTTGTCGAATCCCTTTAGAACTGAGCAAATCACCGTCAACAGGTAAGTCAAGATGCACGATTATATATAGCGTCCCAGTTGTTGCATTCGTTGTTGTTAAAGTATTTTTAGTGTTCACTACAACTTCTCCAGGCATCTGAATCTCAAAATCACGCTGCGGTCCCCAATACGTGTCATCTCTGGCAATTTTTATAGGAGGTTTGAGAAGTGGGCTACTGATTGTATTCCGTTCTGAAAACGTCAATCTGTTTTGCCAATACACTGGAGAAACTGCGTCTGTTAACTGAGTGCTTGATTCTGCGATCGCGAATGGTACAGTTGGAATAGCCAAGGTCGCATCTTGTTTGGGTGCTGGTTGGAGCAGATCATTTTTAGCGTCGGCTGAGGGAATGTTGGAAAATCCTAAAATAGTCAGAGTACCTAGTAGAGCCAATACTTTACTGGGAAGCGAAGATGGATATTGCATGAGTTTGCGAGCGCTACTAGAGGCGATCCTGTTGTTTCCATCTTCTTATCTGTAGAAATCAAAGTTTTTATGCTGAATTTAAGTCGAATTAATATAACTTTACAAAATTAAGGCGATCGATGTTTAAGTCTATTAATATGCATGAATTTTTAAAATTTGCATAATTTGTCGGATATTGACTGATAATTACTTGACCATAAAAGTCTTGGAGTTAGGATGAGCGCGAATGAATGAAGAAGAGTCGCTAGAAGAACAGCTAAAGAATCTTGTTGTAGAAACCTGTCAGCATCCGCAGGGTAGTTTTGAGCGGCAAAGGGAACTAAATAAGCTGATTCGGATAATTCAGCGATCGGGCAAAATTTGGAAAGATAGTTCTCCAGATTATGAGGATGCTCTACAGAAAACGTGGTTGTATTTTTGTCTCAATCTCTCTGCCTATGATCCGAAGAAAGCTAGTGTAATCACTTGGTTCAATAACTATCTCAAATGGAGATTATTGGATCAGCGTATTGATGAGAAAGAAAAAACAAAGATTTTTGTTGATAATGTGACGGCAGATGGTAGCGATATCTTTGATAAAGTCCCCTCTCCCGAATCAAAACAAGATTTATGGACTTTTGTTTGCACATGGATCAAAAATGATCCTGATGGCAAGTTTAAGGGGAAGACTATGCCTAGTCGCACTGACATTAATGCTCAGATTGTATGTCTCAAACACCTGTGTGATGGAAAAACATGGCAAAATCTATCAACAGAATTGAGAATAAATTATCAAACTCTCACAACCTTTTATAAAAGAAAGTGTATTGATTTGTTAAAAGAAATTCCTGAGATAGATGATTTTCGCTAATAGCTAAATAACCATTTCTATAATTACCTTGTCTCACAAAATTTAAAACAATAACTATGAATAATATTGAAGATTTCTCTGTCTCTTTACCAATTACTACAACCGCAAGAAATACGGCTCAACGGTTTGCCTCACAACAATCTTCACCAGATGTAGCAGAACGAGTTAGACGGAATACTCTATCTGTACTTGTGATGGATAATTATTTGGAGATGATGGGAATTACCACAAATTTAGAAGCTAGTGATAGTTGGCATCCAGTTGTACGTCTCTGTGCCGATGTTGCCGATCTAGAAATTGTGGGTGTGGGTAAATTGGAATGCCGATCGCTACAGGCGGGTGAATCAACTTGTTATATGCCTCCTGAAGTCTGGGAGGGTCGGATTGGCTATACGGTGCTACGGCTCGAAGAAGATGGGCGATCGGCGACAATTTTAGGATTTGTGAAAAAGGTATCGACTGAGTATCTTGCCCTTGATCGCCTTGAGCCAATTGAGAATTTATGTGAGGCGATCGCTGTTTTACGAAAATATCCTAAGCCTGTGGCTGAGAGTCCTATCTCTAATCTCAGTAATTGGTTGCGGGATCTATTTGAGTCGGGCTGGCAAGAGCTAGGAACATTGCTGGGCAATAACTATGAACCTGCTTGGGGATGGAGGAGTGAAAATACGATCTCTATTCCATCATTAAATCAAATCGAAGTAAGACGTGGCAAAGCGATCGATCTCAGTCATTATCTCCCTAATTGTCAGGTTGCACTAGTTGTGACGACATGGCAGGAAACTGAGAATAAAACTAATATTCGTTTAGCGGTTTATCCCGTTATAGGTATGTACTTACCACAGTTTTTGAAGTTAGTGGTGCTGGATGAAACAGGAAATGTATTTAAAGAAATTGAATCTAGAAGTATTGATAATTTTATTCAATTTGAGTTTAATGGTGATGCAGGTGAGCATTTTAGCGCTCAGGTTATTTTTGCTGAACTTGTAGTGACGGAAAACTTTGTTATTTAAGTTTTGTAAATCAATGCATAATTTCCTTCAAATCCTCTGATAACTATACAGTGGAGGACTTGTTATAGAGGAGTTCCACTATTTCCAATTAAAATGCTGATGGAGATAGAGTAATGAAGATGAGTGTTAAGTGGCTAAGAATATATTTTGTTGTTGTTGGTGTACTTGGTATTTCCATAGTTGTGGCTTCCTTGATGGTTGTTGCATCTTTGGCTCTGATGTCAATTGCGTTTGTTTCGGCAATGAATCCACAATGTAATGCCAATCTGCTGAATAGTGAATGTTTGAGTCCAATTGGATCTGCTTTATTGTCAAAAATAGAACTATCAGCACTATTATGGGTTTTAGGGTTTATTGTTGCAGTTGCATTGTCGGGTGCTTATTTGTACATAGGTATTGATTTGCCTAGTTTACTTGTAAAATCCCCTAAATTAATCAGAGGTATTATTTTCGTAAACATCGCTTATCAAGTCTTGACGTTTATAATAGGTTCTTCTCAAAGTGTTTCAGACTCACCGATGAAGTATCTGCCATCGATTCCGTTATTGATATCGATATCTATAGATTCATATCTTATTAATCGCATTAAACAGTTGGCTCAAGAGGAGGGAGCTAAGATTCAACAGGAGCAATAATAGCAAGGTTTTTCAATTCTGCTTTCATTTTTATTTTGAAAGCAGAGTAAAATCATAGAGAGTTGATGAATTATTTGGCTCAATTTTAAGCAGAATAATTTGGTTCTCATCATCACGCTCACCTGATGGCTTAAACTTCACAGTTCCCGTTGCACCTTCAATTGAAAAGTCTTTTTGGGATATGAACTGCTGTAAACCATCTCTAGTAAAATTAGGATTCTGTTTCAAGCCAGCAATAATCACTTGCATAGAATCATAAGAAGTGGCTGTGCGCCAACTTACAGGACCATTCCAAAGCTTTTCAGCATTTTTACCAAAAAGATTGCGAGGATTAAAATTGGGATGCCAAATTGCACTCACTACCATACCATTAGCATATTGCTTGACATCTAAAGTTTTTTGGGTGTACATTGTGGAACTTGCCATAAGCTGAAGTCTTCCTTGATTTGCCTGTGCGATGCTGGTCGCATCCTCAATCCGATTAATATTAGGTCGCAAAAGTATGCCGTTGGCTCCTTCAGAAATAAGCTTTTGCATAATCAATTGGGGGGTAAAATCCTTCGAGGCAAAGTCACAGGTTGTATTGGCAATCTGCCAACCATCGTTTTGAAAAGAAGCTGTGAATTCATTCTTGATCGATCTACTTGAGCGATCACTGGAGTCGGCACAGATGGCGATTTTAGTCAGACCTTTGCTCTTGGCATATTTTGCCAAGGCTTTTGCTTCGGAAATAGTACTTGATGAAGCACGAAATATATATTTGTGATCTACCTCCACATTACCTGATGTGGGAAAAACTGCGACTAATCCCTCCTTTTGATATATTGAAGAAGCAGCATTGGCAGCTTCACTGAAATTATGTCCCATCACAGCGATAATTTGCTCATCCTTGGTAAATTCTTTCGCCACTTGAGCCGCGATCGCAGGCTCATTCTGATCATCAGCAATGATAAGTTTTAAAGGGATTCCATTAAGCCCACCACTATTATTTACTTCATCTTGAAATTGAGCAGCACCGCGCAAAATTTCCTGCGCAATATTGATACTTTTGCTACCAATGGGAACACTTACAGCAATTTTCAAGGCTTTTGAATTACCGATTTTGGCATTATTTAGATAAATTAGAGCTTCAGGATCATTCTGGTTTTGTTGAAGAGATGCCTGAAATTTAACGATCGCCTCTTTTAAGTCACCTTTAGCAAAAGCTTCCACTCCTGCTTGTTTGTCTGGAGTCAGTTTCTCGGTGATCAGAATTTTTTCGCCTGTACTAATTCCTACTTTTATAGAAGAAAAATGCATCCAAAACCGAGATAAAATAATCACGATAACTGCCGAGATAATGGCAATTACAATAAGTTTTTTAACCTTAGTAAAAGGATGTAACTGTAATAAACTTATAACTTTTTTGATCAAATCTTTGACCCGACCAATGATTCCGCCATTTATCCAAACAAAAGGGACTGCCGCAGGATTTTGGTAAATAATTGGCAACCATGAGGCACAGGGAAAATCATCTTCATTCGCTTCTAATCTTTCTCTTGCTTGACGGACTGATGCATATAAAGAAGTTCCCTTAGAAAAATATTCGAGAAAATACTTTAAGAATATATGAGCAACTGCATCGGGAATCGGTTCTCGCATCACAATCACTTGAGGGATATGCAACTCAGCAAGCGATCGTGCTAGTCCCAATCCATCACAAGAGTTAAAAACTGCCAACTTCAAGCCATTTCTTACCGCATTTCCTAACGCAAACCTTAGCTCGCCTATTGTTAAACTTTCGGTTTCATTAATATAAATACGCCCTACACCTGATTGACTAAGACTATGCCCCGCAAAAAAAAGCATGTCCCATTGTTGTCTCCATAACTCTTCAGTAAGCTGCTCACGCCTTGGTTGTACCAAAAATTTTATGTCAGTATTTGGCAGATCTTCTAGCATTTTGCGATCCTCCTCAATATTAATCCCCCTTTTATCACCCAAAATTACAAGTATGCGATTTTTACCTGACACTCTATGCTTAATTTCTCGAAAGGAAGCTGAACTCCATGCAAACTCAAGTTTAGGGTGATCAAACAGATCGCACAAATGCCAAGGTAAACAATACAAATTTGGATCGTCAGATTGCAGCAGTATTCGCACATCATCTTCAGCACTAATTTCCCTACTTAGCCTTCTTCTCACCTCAGCAAAAGCTGACGATTCTAACCATTCCTTCAAGCGATCGCTCAGATTATTTCCATACTGCGTACAAATCCTCCCATCTTCAAGTGAGGATACATTTGTAACCTGATTTTCAAGCGCCCCCAGTCGAGCATTTAGATCTAACTTTCGATAGGCTGATTGCCAGTTACTATATAGATTTGGTATTTCAGGTTCAGCAGGCAATCTACCAGCAATTCCCGCTATAGGTCGAGGTCGCCCATCTTGATTTATGTCCACCGAGACAGTAAAACCCTGCTCAAAACTGCCGTTAAAAATGAGCCTAACTAATTTTGTCATATCAATATTTTAAGCCTATCAATCAAAACTATAATATATCACTTGCGTTAGCTAGCATACGAGGCATTAGGACTCTGAAAATACCCCTTATAATCAAGCGCTAGAACTGATTTTCAATATCTCTAGATTGATGCAGAATACGCACAATTTCAACGTGATTTTCCATTCTTTTGTAGAAGATAACGTATGGAAAACTACGCAGTTCTTCTGAAAGCTCTTTTCTGCTTCTGCCCATCTCTGGGAACTGTGCAAGCATAGGAAACTTATCAAAGACTTTTGCTAAAAATAAATCGGCTGCTAAGGAATCATTTTGAGCAAGATATACCCACATATCTTCAAGATCACGATCTGCTTGTCGGGATATCTTAAATCGATTCATTTTTATGGGCTAACCGCTTTTGACCGCGATTTTTAATATTTTCTAGGAGATTTGGCAATGTGTCCGCATCATACTCGCTGTAGTCACCGTTTTTGAGTTGGGCAATTCCAAGATTAATATCCTGCTGTAATGTTGCGAGTTTCAATGCGCGAAGTTCCGCTTCGGCTTGCTCAGCGCGATCGCATATTGCTTGAAAGGCATGAGCATCTTGGACAACTTTGAGAATATTATTGATTGTTAAGTATTGTAAACGAGTTGCATAAATCTCGAATTGTTTAGCGATAGGTAAATAGCTCAAGACAAGATTCAATTGCAAAAAACATGAAAAAAGTAATGTATTGGCTAGTCGGTGAAAAAGCAGGGAGAACGGTTGTCGGAACTTGGAACTGGCTCTGGGGAATACCGATAGACTCTGGCGGTAAAATTGCCGTGGCAGTTGCCGAAGAATCATTGCAATCCATGCAAGAGGGAGTCCAACGTTTAGCCGAAGCCGTGGCAACGCAAGTCGCTTCCTATCAAAGGGCGAAACAAAAATATGACGCAAAACTTCAAGAGATAGAAGTCCTGAATCGTGAAGTTTTGAATGCTCAAAAGCTGGGACATGATTTAGCCGCTAGACAGACAATGGCAAGAATCATTCAGATCGAGCAGATTTTGCCAGCCCTTGAAGCAATGCTCCAACCAGCTGAAGATTCCGTCAAACTCTCCAAAGCAAAGCTCAATCGAGAGAGGGAAAAGATTGAATCTTACAAATCCGATATGCAAAACCTCAAGGATCTTGCTGAGGTAAATGAAGCATTGGCAACGATTAGCAAAGTCAATAGTGAATTTGACATTGGTTCCGCCAAGAGTCAATTTGATGCTGCCAAGAGTGCCGTAGAAAATCGTAACCTCCGCACAAATGCACTCGCCTCACTATCGGAAGATCCCAATGCTGCCGTCAATGCAGAAATCGCACAAATGACCTTAGATGACGAAGTGTCGCGCCGTCTGCAACAACTTGAAAGCAATGATACTCAAAAAACAGATTAAACAAGGAGTATATTCATCATGACAAAAAAAACTTTTTCGACACCTCCAATTGTCTACATTTCATTATTCCTTCTGCTTTTGGGTGGTGCATATTGGTGGTTTTCGCGAAGTCCAAATCAACCGAATCCTTTCAATAGCGTCTCTATATTGCCTCGGAATACAACTAATTCAATTAGTTCTGGTGAAAAAATCCTGATCACCGAGAAACTGACTCCAGACAAACAAGCAGGAGTGGAAGCCTTTGCCAAAGGTGACTTAAAAGAGGCGATCGCTAAATTGCAATCTTCACTCCAACAAAATCCCAATGATCCTGAATCTCGAATTTATTTAAATAATGCCAAAATTGGTAATTCAAAAGCTTTGAAAATTGCCGTAAGTGTTCCCATTGGTAGCAACCTCAATATTGCACAAGAAATTTTGCGTGGTGCTGCCCAAGCCCAAGACGAAGTAAATAATATTGGTGGGATTAATGGAATTCCCCTAAAACTTGTCATTGCCGATGATCGTAATAAACCTGAAATTTCGGCTCAAGTAGCGACAGAATTTACCAATGACAACACAATTATTGCTGTGATGGGGCATAACTTTAGTGAAGCTGCTAATGCTGCTGCTGATGTATATCAAAAGGCGGGATTAGTCGCAGTTTTTCCGACATCAGGTAACGTGGAAACAGATCGTAAATATATATTTCGGGCCTCATCAAGCACTTTTTCGGAAGCAAAAGCCTTAGCCAAATATGCCAAAACTAGAAATTTGACCAAAATCTCTATCTGTGCCGATTCCAGCGATCGATCAAGTAGATCTATTCAGAATGAATTCACAGATTCTTGGCAAAAAAATGGTGGGCAAGTTGCTAAGACAACCTGTGATTTTGCCTCGAAGGATTTTAACCCCCAACTGATTATGCAACAGATTATTGCTGAAGGAGCCGATGGTATATTGTTGCGACCTAATATTAATAGGATTGAGGATGCGACCAGCATCGCTCAGGTAAATCAGGGCAAACTTCAGCTTATGGCAAGTTCTACGATGTATACGCAAAAAACTCTAGATGTCAAGCAAGATGCTAATGGTATGGTAGTGAGTGCGATTTGGCATCCCGATTTCAATCCTCGCAATCTTTTTGGTAAAAATGCTGAAAAGCTTTGGAATGGTCCTGTAAGTTGGCGCACAGCCACATCCTATGATTCTATGCAGGTAATTATCGTGAGCTTGAAACAAAATTCTAGTTTTACCAGAGATGGATTGCAGCAGTTCATATCTAAAAAAGACTTTTCAATTGAAGGTGTAACGGGAACTGTGAAGTTTAAGTCTTCAGGTGAGCGCGATGATGAAAACCAAATCATTCTGCTTAAAGTTCAGCCTGCAAACTCACTAACTGGCTACGATTTTGCGCCTTTATAACGAATGTTCAGGGTTTCTTCTCCCACGCCCCATTTTGTGGTGGCGGCGTGGGCATAGGCGATCGCTTTTGAGGATTTTGGAGGAGCGATCGCATTTTACCGCAATCGCTAATTTTATCTAGATCCTAAGCAACACCATAGCGAGTATAGGGGCGTTTATAGGGTGCTTGTAAGCCTAGAACAATATCTTCTCTAGGAATACCCATTTCCAGTAATTTTTCCGCAATTTGAATATCAGTCATATTACGCTGAATCCAGATTTTTTCGTTTTTGATGTCTAAATGCATCACAGCATTATAAATACGATCAAAACCACTCCAACCAATATCTAAAATTTGGTAATGATCGCGGGTTGTGTCGCAAATAAGGAAACTCTCGGTCAAATGGTGATCGCTTAATTATTACCCCAGAAAAGTTTGTTCCCTAACACCAAACCGTTTAGCCAAAACCTTAATCATTTTTAAGTTTAATTCTTGTTTACCATTAAGTAAATCTAATACAAACAATACAAACTCTTGACTTGCTATGTCAGGAAAATCTGATGTATTTAAATCATGCTCTTCCATTAAGTATTCCAACACCTTGATTCCTGTTGCTTTCTCCATAGGAAATTTCTGTTTTTCGTATTCTTCAATAGTTAAAGCAATAGATTTAATTAAATAACTAATTTGAGCATCTTTTTTTGACTGATTTAATTTAATTTAATTCTTGAGTTGTTCTTTTCGGCGATCGCAATCTTCCTCACTGAAAACAGGAATCAACAAATGAGCAATATTTCGCCAACTTTTAGGAATTTGTTCAATATTCATTTTAAAACCCCCTTGTCATATTCAGCGTGAGTCAAAATCGAATCAATAATAATTGTTTTTTCAAAGCAACTGATTGCTGCAATTAATCGACAATTATTTCCACCAATATTAAAAACTGTATAGGGCCTAACGTAATCAGCAGAAGGGAAAAGAATCAAAATCATTTTCTGTGATTAAAACTAACCATCTTTCTAAAGAAGCTTTAGCATTAGGATGTTTTCTAATTCCTTAGGGTTCACGTCCAAATCGCCCCCGAAAATCTGCCTTGCCCCACAGAAATAGCAACAGTCACACAAATTATTCCTTACGAGGCAAACGACAAATCTAATCTATCTTGGCAGATTTTCTCGGTGGTTAGCAAGTAAACTTAGAAAACCTTGAGAATTGAAACTTCCTGCACTGAAGTGATGGGAATTCTTGATTCGTTGTCTGTCTACTACTTATCTTCCCAAAATTATTGAACATGACTCAACAGATTGCATTTTTAGGATTAGGTGTGATGGGTGCATCTATGGCCGCCAACTTAGTTAAGTGCGGTTATGCGGTACTAGGATGGAATCGGACTAAAGAACGTCCCACGATCGCCACATTTACTAGTGCGGGTGGTGTATTGGTGGAAACTTTGCCAGAAGCAGTGAGCAAGGCTGATATTGTATTTTCCTGTTTAGGTGATGTTCCTGATGTCAAAGAAGTATTAATCGGCGACCAAGGCGCAATAAATTTTGCGAAACCCAATACCCTGTTTATTGATACCAGCACAATCGGACGTGATGCAGCCCAAGAAGTTGGTGAAACCTTAATTAATCAGGGATTGCGCTTTATGGATGCTCCCGTATCAGGTGGTGACGTGGGCGCACGCAATGGCACTTTAACTTTTATGATCGGCGGCGCGGCGGCAGATTTACAGGAATGTTTACCATTATTTGAAGCGATGGGTCGCAATATCAAACATTGTGGGGCGATCGGTAGCGGTCAAGCCGTGAAGCTCTGCAATCAAACTCTTGTTTCGGTCTATATGTTGGCGATCTGTGAAACGATGCAAATGGCGCAAAAAATGGACATCGATCCGCAATTGGTTGTGGATGTTTGTGGCAGTGGCGCGGCGGGATCTTGGGCTTTATCCAATCTCGGTATGAAAGTTGCGACAGGTGATTATCAAGCGGGATTTGCAATTAAACATATGCTCAAGGATTTACGTCTCGTGGGAGAAATTAGCGATCGCCAAGATTTAGCGTTACCTGCGATCGCCTTGGCGGTGGAAAATTTTCAAAAAGTAAGTCAACTTGATGACGGGCTGGGTGCTGAACAAGGCACACAAGCGATGATTCGTGCATACTCCTCTCCTTTGTAATGGCTTTGTAATGGCTTTGTAGTAGTGGCAATTCATGAATTGCCACTACTACAAAGGCGATGGTAAATTTTAGGATAAATCGTAAATTGTTAAAAATCTAGCAAACTCAAGCAAGTATGCTTTGATACAATGCGAGATTAATCCCATAAAGATGCCTTCGCTCCTCCAGAAAAAATGCAACTGGCCCAACGACTTCGTAATATTCAGCCTTCCTTAACTCTAGCGATCGACGCAAAAGCTAAGGCGATGAAGGCAAGTGGAATTGATGTTTGTAGCTTTAGTGCTGGCGAACCTGACTTTGATACGCCCGATCATATCAAGGCTGCTGCCAAACTCGCGCTTGACCAAGGGAAAACTCGCTATACTGCCGCCGCAGGTATACCTGAACTCAAACAAGCGATCGCTGCCAAACTACTGCGCGACAATAATCTAACTTACAAGCCCGAACAAATCATCGTCACCAATGGAGGCAAACACTCGCTGTATAACTTGATGATGGCGATCCTTGACGCTGGGGATGAAGTGATTATTCCTGTGCCGTTTTGGGTGAGTTATCCTGAAATGGCAAAGCTAGCCGAGGCAACGCCAGTATTCGTAATTACTACCGAAGAAACTGGTTACAAGATTACGCCTGAACAGTTAGAAGCATCTATCACCCCAAAAACTAAGCTATTTGTTCTCAATTCCCCTTCTAATCCTACTGGGATGGTGTATTCGCCTGCGGAAATCAAGGCTCTAGCGGAAGTTCTCGACCGACATCCCCATGTTTACATTGTCTCCGATGAAATTTACGAAAAAATTCTCTATGATGGCGCGACCCATCTCAGTATCGCGGCAGTGAGTCAGTCGATGTATGATCGCACTCTCATCAGTAGCGGTTTTGCTAAGGCTTATTCGATGACAGGTTGGCGGGTTGGCTATTTGGCAGGCGCACCCAATATCATCAAAGCTGCCACGCTGATTCAAGGACATAGCACCTCGAATATTTGTACCTTTGCCCAACATGGTGCAGTTACAGCCCTCAATGATTCTCAAGAATGCGTGGAAGTAATGCGTAAAGCCTTCGCCGAACGCCGCGATGTAATGTATGACCTGTTGACTGCGATTCCCAAGTTTACCTGTCCAAAACCAGACGGGGCTTTCTATCTATTTCCTAGTATTAAAGCCTTCAATATGCCTTCTCTAGAGTTTTGTGACAAATTACTAGAGGAGCAAAAAGTGGCGCTGATTCCAGGGATTGCTTTTGGTTTAGATGACTGTATTCGTCTTTCCTATGCCACCAATTTAGAAACGATTCGCGAGGGATGCGATCGCATTCGTCAGTTTGTCGAAAACAATTTTTAATCGCTCCAGCCAGAGAAAAAACTGCACATAGCATTGCTTTTCTCTGGCTAGTTTTATTATGAGAAAAATCTACCTTGCCATAGCCGTAATTGTTATCTTTCTAAGCGGTTTGATACTAAGTCTTTGGTTCCAAGACCAAAGAAATCGGCAATATATTATTACTGAATCGCTGCATTTAGATCCCTATCAAATAGAAATTTATCCTTCTAATCCCAATTCATTAAAACGCGATCTTAGCAAGCCATTAGTCGTTTTTTTTGGTGACTCACGCGCCTATGAGTGGTCTGCGATCGCAAATATACCCATTGAGTTTGTTAATCGTGGCATTAACGGACAAACTACAAACCAAGTATTAGGAAGAACATCTGCACATGTAGCCAGCCTATCACCTAATTTTGTAGTTATTCAAGTGGGTATAAATGACCTTAAACACATTGTTACCTCCCCTAATGAATCACAAAGTATAGTAACGAACTGTAAACAAAATATTCAAAAAATTGTTGATGAATTGATTAAAGAACAAAAAACAACTGTCATTTTAACCACGATTTTTCCTGTGCCTGATTCATCTCAAGCTCAACGTTCATTTTGGTCTGATGATGTCGATCACGCAATTATTGAAGTTAATCACTTTATCAAATCACTCAAGAGCGATCGCGTTATTATCCTAGATGCGGCTACGCTCTTAGCCGATGAGAGAGGCAAGGTTCGTCAAATTTATCAACGGGACTTTCTGCATCTCAATGAAAGCGGTTATACAATGCTAAACAAAGAGCTATCGAAGATACTCGCCAATTGATCGCCATTCTTCGATGGACTTAGGCTAAGATCGGGCATATTTATAAAGGTTTCGTCAAACCTGAATTTTGTCTATTTTAGTCGATATTAAGTTATTTGTTGTAAATCTAAAGACAAAACTGCATATTTGGCATAAAGTTTAAACTAAGGTTATCGAAAGCTTAACCAAACATCTTTAGCTTAGGACGGAAATATTATGACTCCGATGACATTATTAGCTGAGGCTCCAGTACTACGTCTAGGTCAGCCAGTCAAGTATGCACCAGACTATCAAGATTATCAACAAAATAATCACAAGGCTCAGGAATGCAGGACTCAGGTGGAAGCTCATATTCCTGACTGGTTAAGATGTTGTTGGGAAAAATCCCAAGCGGGAGCTTGCTTGGACAGTGAAGATGTAGTTTGTCGCGCTCTGGATCTCGCTTATCGTCTGCATGAGGGGCAATGTCGTGCTTCGGGTGAACCATATATATTGCATCCGATCGCTGTGGCGGCGATATTAAAAGATCTCGGTGGTAGCAATGCCATGATTGCCGCAGGTTTTTTGCATGATGTGGTCGAGGATACAGAGATGTCCTGCGATCAAATTGAAGAATTATTTGGGAAAGAAGTCAGACAATTGGTGGAGGGGGTAACAAAATTATCAAAACTGAGTTTTGAGAGCAAAACCGAGAGCCAAGCAGAAAATTTTCGGCGCATGTTTTTGGCGATGGCTCAGGATATTCGGGTGATTATCGTCAAGCTTGCCGATCGCCTTCATAATATGCGAACGTTGGAACATCTCAAGCCCGAAAAGCAAGTTCTCATTTCTAGGGAAACCAGAGAAATTTTTGCGCCCTTAGCAAACCGATTGGGATTGGGACAAATCAAATGGGAACTGGAAGATATTGCGTTTAAATATATTGAGCCAGAGCAGTATCAGACGATGGAGGCGCTAGTGGCGGAAACTCGCGAGAGCCGTCAAGAGCAGTTAATGGAAGTGACGATGGTATTAAGCGATCGCATGATGGCGATGGAAATGGAAGACTTTGATATTAGTGGTCGTCCCAAACATCTGTATGGTATTTATCGCAAGATGCAACGCCAACAGAAGCAGTACAACGAGATTTACGACATTCAAGCGGTCAGGGTGATTGTCAACACCAAAGAAGACTGCTATCGTGTTCTCGCCATTGTCCACGATCATTTCTGTCCCATTCCAGGGAGATTCAAAGACTACATTGGCTTACCAAAACCGAATCGCTATCAATCATTACATACGGCGGTGATTGGTCCCAAAGGTCAACCTGTGGAAGTGCAGATTCGCACATGGGAAATGCATCACATTGCGGATTATGGTATCGCCGCCCATTGGAAATATAAGGAGAGTGATTCGGTTAGCAAGCCACTGAAGGGGGACGATCAGAAGTTTACTTGGCTGCGTCAGTTGGTGGAATGGCAACGCGATCTCAAAGATCCTCAAGAATATTTGGATAGCGTCAGAGAAGATTTATTTGATAGTGAAGTCTATGTGTTTAGTCCGAAGGGGGATGTGTACTGCTTGCCGAGGGGCGCAACACCTGTAGATTTTGCCTATCGTGTGCATACGGAAGTGGGGAATCACTGCTCTGGAGCTTTGGTAAATAATGTCATGGTTCCTTTGCAGCGATCGCTCAAACATGGCGATATTGTCACGATTCTGACGCAAAATAACGCTCATCCGAGTACGGATTGGATTAATTTTGTTGCTACAAATTCCGCAAAGGCAAGAATTCGCCAATGGTTTAAGCGATCGCGTCGGGATGAAAATCTTGCCCTCGGTCGGAGTGCCTTGGAGAGAGAACTGGGCAAGAATGGTTTGGAGACTTTGCTGAAATCTGACCAGATGCAAAAACTTGCCGAGCGCTGCAACTATCATAATGTTGAAGATCTGATTGCAGGTATCGGCTATGGCGAAACTTCGGTCAATGCCGTGGTTAATAAATTGCGTGAGCATCAACACCATGATCATACTTTGAATCTTCCCAAATTTGAGCCGCGCCATAATCATGCTGCTAATTCGCATAGTTCTAAAGCCCCAATTTTAGGGTTGGAAGGGATGGTCTATTCGATCGCTGGTTGTTGTGCGCCATTACCAGGGGAACCGATTGCGGGTATTGTCTCCTTGGGAAGTAGCCGTGGAATTACGATCCATCGCCATGACTGTGGCAACTTAGCGAATATCCCTAGCGATCGCCTTCTGCATGTCGGTTGGAATCAGGGTAAGGAACGCGATCAAACTTTAACTTATCCGATTGATATTCGCGTGGAAACAATTGATCGTGTGGGTGTGTTGCGTGATATTTTGACAAGGCTTTCCGATAACAAGGTGAATGTGCGTCGGGCTAATGTCCAGACCAAAAAGGGCAAAGCGGCGATTATTGATTTGAGTATTGATGTTAGCGATCGCAATCAATTTGACCGCGTTTGCAATCAGATCAAGAAAATGTGTGACACGCTATCTGTAAATCGTTGTGTTGCGGAATAATTTCTCAATATAATAGCGGAATCACGGATTAAATGGATTATTTGATTACACGGATTAAGGATTAATACCTATATGACTAGTTTAGCCATTGATCTTAGCCCGATTGTTAAGCTAACTCGCGAGGAGTTTGTCAAGCTCTGTGCGGCTAATCCTGATCGCAAACTGGAACGCAATGCTAAAGGAGAATTAATCGTTATGTCGCCGACAGGTGGTGAAACTGGTAGTTTTAATTCTGATCTAAATGGTGAAATTTATCTATGGAACCGCGATACTAAATCAGGTAAAGTTTTTGACTCTTCCACTGGATTTAGTTTGCCAAAAGGAAGCGATCGCTCTCCTGATGCAGCATGGATTTCTTTAGACAAATGGGAATCTCTTACGTTTGAACAGCGTCAAGGTTTTTTACCACTTTGTCCAGAGTTTCTAATTGAGCTTTTATCGCCTAGTGATTCTTGGAAGCAAGGACAGGCGAAAATGCAGGAATATATGGAGAATGGTTGTTTATTGGGATGGTTGATTGATCCCAAACATAAAAGAGTTGGGATCTACCGCCAAGGACAAGCCGTTGAGGTTTTGATAGCACCAAAATCCCTTTCAGGAGAGAATGTATTGCCAAATTTTGTTTTGGAGAGTGGTCGTATATTTGGGTGGAATTAGGTATTGGAATTATACCGCCACAGCGCTAGTCCACCGATTAGCCCTAAATCATTGGAGACGATCGCTACATTTGACGGTAAAGACGGTAAATCCAAGGAAATTAATCGGGCATTACCACCACCGATATAGAGTTTGTCGTAATTAAATAACTTGTAAAGTGAGGCGATCGCCTCAAATAATCTCGCGTTCCAAATTTCGACCCCTACTTGTTCTAGAGCCGCTTGACCTAACATATCTTCATACGTCTTATTGCCGATGAAAATATGTTGACCGAGTTCTAGATTTGGTAATAACTTACCATTGAGAAATAGTGATGAACCGAATCCCGTGCCTAGCGTAATTGCAAGTTCCACACCCTGCCCCGCGATCGCGCCGTAACCCTGCACATCCGCATCATTAGCAATCAGCAAAGGCTTATTTAACTTGGATTGTAATGCTTGGGCTAAATTAAACCCATCCCAGTCAGGGTGCAAGTTAATCGCGCCTCTGGTGATACCATTCTCGACCACACTGGGAAACCCAATGGCAAGGCGATCGTAATTTTTTTCGTCATTTTCAATTGTTGCGATTAAATCTAGTAGCGCCGCCATAATCACATCGGGTGTGGCAGGATGGGGTGTAGGTATTTGCGATCGCCTAGAGACCGCAGTGCGATCCTCGCGTAATATGATCGCTTTGATACTACTTCCGCCCACATCAATGGCTAATGTCAAGGAATTCACTTTGGTAAACTTTCCTGAATTAATATTATGATCTAGAAATCTGGGTTCACATATTTGTCCCTCTAGGTTACAGCCTTTTGCAGGCGAAAGACTGACAAATAATTTCTTTGTTTCAGTGAAAGTTCTGAATCGCATTAAAAACTTAGTTATGAGGAAATTAAGAATATGGTTGCTTCACTAATGCTAAGAGCCTCTTCTGAGGTTCTTGCTCAAGCTGGGAATGAACTTTCGCGAAAAGGATATACACCTTTACAGCTATCGCGTGAACTGGGCTTAGCTGTACAATTAATTGAGAACTTCTTGAATGGAGAGATTGTCGATCGCAACACCTATGAGTTAGTATGCGACAAACTAAATATCCATTTGAATTTTGCTCAGGAAAAATTGCCAGAACCAGTAGAGAGTGTAGAGCTTTCTATTCCTAATAACAATCAATCCTTAAGTAGAAATAGCGAAGCTGTTACTAGTTATGATTCAGCACCGATCTTGAATCAAAAAGGCATAAGAACATCTAAAAATGGCAATCAAAATGCCAACAAAACTGCATCTGTAAATCCTCAAATTAATGTTGATGAATACTTAAAATCTATCCGTCAAATTATTACTGCTAACCTAATTAATCAATGCGATCGCCTAAGATTAATTGATATTAATTCACCACTTAATCTGCATGATTTATATACAGAAATAAATATTTTCACCAATTTAGCCAGCACTCGACATATTGATCTCAGTGAAGAATTCGATAGCGTTGCACCTGAACAGTATGATCGCTTTTATCTAGCCAAACTGCAACCGCCCATTCTTCCTGCTAATCAAGCCTTAGATCAACATAAACTAATTTTGCTGGTGGGTGGATTAGGTACAGGTAAAACGACATTACTTAAATATTGGGCGATCGCTTGCATCACTGGCAAAGTTTTACCCAATTATTTACCGATATTTTTATCGGTACGCTCTCTTCTCGCACAATCTTTCCCCATGCGATCGCTGGTTGCTAGTGGCGATATTAGTGGCGAGAACTATTTGATGAACTGGTTGAAAGCCCAAATCTATAACTATGGACTGCCTCAAGGATACTTAGATGGCTTAACAGATAATCGATTGCTGGATCAGTTACTTAAAGAAGGAAGATTTTTATTGCTTTGGGACGGCTTAGATGATATTCCTGAAAGCGATCGCACGGGAATCGCTCAACAAATCATGGGCTTTAGCGATCGCTATCCCAAAAATCGCATGGTCGTAACCAGTCGTAATCCGATTTATGGACATATTTTAGAAGCATTTCAAGCCCTAGAAATTGCACCTTGGCAAGAGTCACAAATAAATGCTTTTGCGAGTAAATGGTTTCAAGTCACCTGTGCAGATAAACCGAAAAAGAATGAACAATTCCAGCAACTATTAGCAGCAAATCAACCATTAGCAGAAATTGTTCGCAATCCTTTGCTTCTCACTCATTTATGTACTATCCTCAATAGCTACAATTATCTCAAGCCAAATTTTTATCAAGAGATTTTGAATCTGTTATTGACTAATTGGGAACAGACTAAGTGTTTATCTATTAGTGGTTTATCTATTAGTGAATCTAGTCAATCTCAGCGAGAATTATCAATTTTGCAAAAACAAGATTTACTCTCCTATATGGCGATTGTCTCCCTTGATCGTCATGGTTATGTCTGGCAAGATAATCAGCTAGAAGATGACATTCAAGATTGTATGGAATCTAGTCGGAGTTTATCGAATATAGAAGTCGATCGCGATCGCTTTTTAAAATCTCTAAAATGGCAACATAGTTTATTGATTGAACCTGCTAAGGGAATTCATTGCTTAGCGCATACGACATTACATGACTATCTCGCCGCCTATCGAATTGCCAATAGTAATCCTGAAGCTGCCGAGAAATATTTACTGGAACGTATTTACCTGAAGCGTTGGCATGGGGTGATTGTAATGACGGTCAGCATTTCTCAGGAGGCTGATCAAATGTTGCAAAAGATGAAACAGAAAATTGATCAATTGGTGTTAGCAGATCCCCATTTGCAGTCATTTTTGGCGTGGGTTAACCAACAGTCAGAGCAGTTGAAAACCCCATATAAATCAGCCACCATTCGAGCCTTATATCTAGATATCGATTTGGAGAATACGCGATCGCTTGACCGTGCGCGTGCGCTAGATATTGCCCATTCTCGATCGTTAGAAAGAGCGAGAACTAAGGCGATGGGATTAGATAATGCTATGGATACAGAGATAGACATTGATTACACGATCAATCTCGCCCTCAACCTTGATTTAGCCCTATATTTTGCTAGTCATCCGATTGTAGAATTAGCTTGCGCCCTCGAACCAGATCTGCGTAAAGGCTTACAGTATTTACGCCAAAAGTTTCCTGACCATCTCAAGGAGCGGGAGAAATTCGCAAAATGGTGGCAAGCCAAGGGGTTAGAGTGGTCAAAAAAATTGCGTAGTTTAATTGTGCATCATCGCAAAGGTTCACAAGATTGGGAATTTAGCGAAAATCAACTTAAAATTCTGCGTACTTATCATGATGCAAATAAACTCTTGATTGAATGTCTAAATAATGCCGAATATGTGAGTCCCCTAGTCAAAAATCAAATTGAGTCTAATTTGTTATTACCTCGCAGTGACTATTCAAGTTTGCCATATTAAGTTTTGCAGTATTAAGTAAATTCCGCTTTTTTGGTAGACGGTTGCTATACTTTTATCAATACTTTGAGAGAGTTAGATATATTTGTGTTAGAGATTCGCAAAATCTGTAAATCTTATGGGAAGAAACAAGTTTTGCGAGACTTGAGTTTTTCAATCCAATCAGGTGAAATTTATGGATTGCTCGGTCCCAATGGGGCTGGGAAAACCACGACGATTAGTATTCTCTGTGGTCTGATCCAAGCCGATCGCGGTACGGTGATCATGAACGGGGAAAACTTTTCTGGCAATACTTCGGGAGCAATGCGATCGCTGATCGGCGTGGCTCCACAGGAAAATATTTTTTATAAAAGCCTAACTTGCGAAGAAAATCTCAGATTTTTTGGTCGTCTGTATGGATTAACGAATGAAATTTGTCGTAAACAGGCAAGATATTGTTTAGAACTAGTGGGACTGAGCGATCGCGCCAAAAGTATTGCCGAAACTCTGAGTGGGGGAATGCAACGGCGCTTAAGTATGGCGATCGCTCTTGTGCATCAGCCCCAACTAGTAATCCTTGATGAACCGACAACGGGGCTGGACATTGAAGCAAGGTATGAAATTTGGGAATTAATTCGGAAACTATCTAGTCAAGATACGGCGATTTTATTAACAACACATTTACTGGACGAAGCAGAACGTCTCTGTCAGCGTATTGGTATTATCAAACAAGGTAGTCTATTAGCTGAAGGCAGTCTGGAAGAATTGCGCCAGTATGTTCCCGCCAAAGAAATTGCGATCGTTTGTACACCGACAGAGGATTTGGCGATCGCTAGGGCGATCGAACTAGGTTTTGACTACCGTCATTATGGCAGTGAGCTTGCTTTCTGGCTGCCCAAGGTAATGGAACTAAAGGAGATTTTGGAATGTTTTGATGGCATTGCGATCGATTCAATAATGCGGCAGCCTGTGCGTCTTGAAAATATCTATGTTGAAGTCACTAGAGGTTAAAAACGATAATAAATAAATGGGTTATAAGTTCCTGATGCTAAACTGGCTGTGCAAATTATGAACAGTGAGACAAGAAGAGAATAGTAGCCAGTATAAAGAATAGGTTTTAGGTAAATAGATTGAGAATGAGACATCTTTTGGCGTAATTTATGGAATGTCCAATATGCTATTGGCGTTGCTAATAAAGATGCAGTTATTAATGTTAAGTATATTTTGGGATTAAAATAGAATAGATATGAATGTTTAACACTATCACCTTGGGAGATGCCAAACATACTCGCTAAATAATGGATAGCGTGACTTAGGGATTCTGACCGAAAAAAGACCCATCCAATCATCACTATTAATAACGTATATAAATGTCTTAATGGTCTCCATAGGCGATCGAGATATTTGTGCCAGCCGATTCTCTCTATCACCAAACTGGCTCCATGCAAGGCTCCCCAAATTATAAAGTTCCAACTTGCGCCATGCCATAGTCCACATAGCAGAAAAACTATCCACAAGTTAAGATATGTGCGTAGTGCAGATCCTCGATTACCGCCCAATGGAATGTATAGATAGTCGCGAAACCAAGTTGAGAGAGAAATATGCCATCTTCGCCAAAAGTCCCGCATAGATTCGGCTATGTAGGGATAATTAAAGTTTTCTAAAAACTCAAATCCAAACAGCCTTCCTAATCCGATCGCCATGTCAGAATATCCTGAGAAATCAAAATAAACTTGTAATGTGTAGCAAATAATTCCTAACCAAGCCATGCTGGTTGTGACTTCATGCACAGGTACGGCAAAAATTTTATCGGCGACTTCTCCTAACGGATTGGCGAGCATTGTTTTTTTGGATAATCCAAAAATAAATCTCTGAATTCCTGATGAAAACTGGGATCTAGCGACTGTCCGCGACACGATTTGCTGAGCGACATCATGATAACGGACAATTGGTCCTGCGATGAGTTGCGGAAACAAGCTAACGTATAACGCACAATTAATGGGATTGAATTGTACATCGGTTTCTTTGCGATAGACATCGACCACATAGGACATTGCTTGAAAAGTAAAAAAAGATATCCCGATTGGTAATGGAATTTCAGAATAGGAGATGGTGGGGATGGAAAGATTTTGGAGAATCCCATTGAGGTTGTTGATGAAAAAATTGGCATATTTAAAATAGAATAACAACCCTAAATTTCCGACTATACAAATATAAAGTATTCTTTTTTCGGTGAATATCTTGGTGTTTTTTTGGCGTTGTAGATGCAGTAAGACTCCTGTGGTGTAATTGATCATAATCGAACCAATCATGAGGAAAACGTAGACAGGTTCTCCCCATGCATAGAAGATTAAGCTCATCAATAATAAAAAAAGATTCCGCAGATACTGTTGGTTCGGTCTGATTAGAAAATATCCTGTTAATGTGAGTGGCAGGAATAAGAATAGAAATAATGATGAGGCAAAAATCATGGTGTCAAGGAAAAAGTAGAAAGGAAAAAAGAAAAATTTCTTTTGATCTTAACTAACCATACTGGAAAATCTAAATCCTGCGTTAGGTTGGTGTTTGTTATAATTGACGCGAGGCTCTATTGATTTAATAAGTGAAAGACCATGAAGCGTAAATATTTTTTCTGGATTGTTGCCCTGTGCGTGGCTTTGTTGGTTAGCGTGTTACCTGTCTATTCAGAAAAAATTTTCACTTCTCAAAATCAAAAGGGTTTTCAGGTATCCACTGTTGACGCTTTAAATGCTGGGGTATTTGAGGGGGCATTTCCATTATCGGATCTCAAGTTACATGGCGATTTTGGGTTAGGTACTTATGATGGTTTGGATGGAGAGATGGTTTTTCTGGATGGGAAGTTTTACCAAGTCAAAGCGGATGGAGTTGCCTATGGTGTTGCCGATCGCCTAAAAACACCTTTTTCTACGGTGACTTTTTTCCGTGCTGAGCGATCGCTAAATCTGACTGGCAAGGCTAATTATCAGCAATTACAGCAACAGATTAATGCCCAATTGCCAACGTTAAATTTACCCTATGCGATTCGGATTCAAGGTACTTTTCCCTATTTAAAGGTTAGAAGTGTTCCTAAACAAAGTTTGCCTTATCCGACGTTAGGGGAGGTTGTTAGTAAGCAGCAACGGGTTTTTGAGTTGAGAAATGTTAAGGGAACTTTGGTCGGTTTTCGGCTACCACAGTATTTAAAGGGAACTAATGTGGCGGGTTATCATTTCCATTTCGTTACTAGCGATCGCAAGGCTGGTGGGCATTTGTTGGATGGTGAGTTTTTGGATAATGTGGCGGAGATTGATGCGGTGCAAGATTGGGAGGTTACTTTGCCGAACCATAGTTCTTTTGCAAAAGCAAAATTAGAGTAAGGAAAAAGCCGTCAGTATCAAAAGCTTACTGCCTCCTGCTGCAATTTTATAAGTCTCGATAAATTTCGCGACGATGTCCTATGCGTCTTAAATTTACGATTTTGTTGCCGTCATCAATATCGTATAGAACACGATAATCTCCAATTCGCAATCGAAACCCTTGTCCTCCTTTCATTTGTAAAGAGTTGACGGGTCTAGGTTCTTCTTGTAACTGGACTAAAGTCTTTAAAATTCGTTGTTTTAGCTCTTGTGGCAAAATGTTCAGTTGTTTCTGGACAGTTTTAGGTAAATTAACTTGATAGCTCATCAGAATTACCTATAATTCGGCTGCTAGGTAACTATCTAGAGTAACAAAATCACCATTAGACAGTTCTGAATCAGTTTCTTCAACTGCTTGTTGATATCCTCTCCAGCATAAGAATTCATCCATTTCATCAAGTAATTTTTGATAAGCTTCAATATTCAGGATGACAGCGATGCGATCGCCTTGGACATTGGTAATATATTGTTCTTGGAGTTGCAGCATAGGAAGGGAAGGGTTGGTAATGTCGATATTTTAGCAAAAAAGGATAATCACTGTTCGGCTTCCCATACTAAATCTATTGGGGAAATGATATCGTTCTCAAATACGATGCTGCCTTTGAGTGGGTTGATATTTTCCGAGAGGCTATGATTTACAGTATGGGGAATGGGTTTACTGAAAGCCAAGATGATACGATGCAATATTTCTAGTTGGGTGTCGTCTATGGTATCAATGGCTGTTTTTAAAATTTCTCGACTAATCATGAGTTTAACCAAGGTAAGAATCTTTTGTTGAAGTTTATTTTAGCAAAAAGCAATTTCTTTTTGTATTACCAAATACTAAATACTAAATTCTCATCGCTATAAATTTTCTGGTTTTAGTCCTGTTTTCTTAGCAATTCGAGCAAGCATTTTTGTTCCAATTTCATCACTGTCTCGGAAGGCAAAAACATAATCCTCCCAACCGTCTCGTTCTAAAATCTTGTGAGATCCTGTCTGACGTTTGACTTTCCAGCCAATCTTTTCTAGAGCAGATAACACTTTTCTTGCTTTTGCTGATGACCACTGACTGATTTGATCGCTTCTCTATGCTGCAACAAATTCAAAACTCGTCAAACCAAAAGCCATTTCTCCGTGTTCTAATTTGTCAGCGATTACTCTCAAAGCTAGAGCTTGAGCTTTAGTTATTGCCTGTTGTTGAGTGTTTCCATACACCAGAACTCCTGAAATTTCTAAGATCTCAGCAATCCAGCGATTGTCGTCTTCTTGCTCAGTTTCAATGGTGAAGTGATTAGAAATGGGCTTTAGTATGATGGTTTTCATTCTAGCAAAGAGATTAAGTAGTGTAGGGAAGGAAAAAGTAGAAAGTAAAAAGTAAAAATTTCTTTTTATCTTACCGACAAATATTGCAAAAATTCAAACCTATACTCATCCTATTTTTTCCTTTTTCCTTTTTAATTTTTCCTTGATTAGCTTTATGCCTTACACTTCACAAGTCTTGATGCGAGAGAAAAAGTCTTCCCTCTTATCAACCCTTCATATAACAGACTCGGAAGTTGTCCCTTTTTTATCAATTTTAATTTTTTTTCTTCAGAAAATGATTGGGAATAGTTTCTAACGCTTAAGTGTGATGTTGTGCGAGCGCAAAACTTATCCCAAGCCTCTTCACTAGGATAACTAAAATCTAGAGTACCACCACACTCGACATAAATCTGCTTCTGGACGCTAAACCCGAACTCAAATCCATGTTTATTGCTATATTCCACCCACAGGCGATCTAGAGTTAACAAGTCTTCGCAAGGGAAATTTTTAATATTTTCTAGCTCTAAATATTCCTCTTCCTCTCGATTCGTCACCTTAAGAATCAACTTCCAAGTTTCCTGATCCGCCTCATACCATTGCTGATTTTTGAGATAATCCTCTAATTGTTGATAGAGCGAATTTTTAATCTCAATTTCTACTGCTTGTAGTTGACGCTGTTCTTCTAGGGCTTGCAAATCTTTTTTGACACTTGCATCAATCTGCTTCCTTGTTTCCTGAGTGCAAGCCAAAGCCAAATCGATCGCCCCTACATCTAGCGCTTTTTTAATGAGATTGCTAGGCTTCTTATACTTACTTACATACAACAAAATCACCTGCCTCCACCAATCTTCAGTAAAATGCTCGTATAAAATACTTTCTTGATTGGTGCGAATAATTTCCATCGCTGCTAGGAACTCTTGAAAACTTAAATGGGAAAATTCAAACTCATCAACTTCCCTTTGTACTAGCAATTCGCTAATTTGTTCTATTTGGATTAGAAACTCTGTCGCATTAATTTCATCTTCTTGTTCTGACAAGTAAATCTCAAACCTTTCTAGCAAAGTTTCGCGATCAAGTCTTTCTTCTTTTTGAAGCATCATTTCCAGCGCCAACATCTGCAAAATTATTTGTGCTTCATCGGTTAATACTGTTTGCAATTGACGCGCCTCAACCCGATCCTTGAGTTGCAACTTACAGATCTCCTCATACAGATCCGCCCTGCGTTTTGGTAATTCTGCACTAGGATAACGGCGATGAAACCGAGCAATCATTGTTAGCAATAGGGGATTACTGGCTAATTTTTGCAATTCATCACGCTCAAATATTTGTTGCAAGAGATCGTTTGCCGAGAGTTCCGCCTCTCTCCGAATAGCTGGTGAATCCGTTTTGCCAAAACTATAAAACTCTTGCGCCCAATACCATTTCCCCACAAATTCTCTAATTTGCTCAGCAGTGAAAGGTTGTAAATTAAATACAGATTTCAAATCAAGTGAATCAGCAAATCCTTGCTCAGTATAGGCTTTGGGACGAGATGTTAAGATAAAAACTGATTTAGGATAGTTCCGCATTTGGGTATTCAGCCACTTCGCCACCAATGGACGCTGTAATTTGGGAACCTCATCAAATCCATCCAACATAATCAGCATCTTGCCTTTATTCAGCAAATCACGCCCCCAATTTGTCGGCATCTGCAAATTATTATTGAGACTGGAAATATGATATTTTTCAATGATTGTGGGCAGATCTTCAGGGCTTTCTTGAGTAAGTAAATCTCGATATTTCCTCAATAGCAATAACACAGGTACAAAACGTGGTACATTCTGTCCCTGTTTGTTTCTACTCAAACGATAGGCAACATGACGCAATAGCGTTGTTTTCCCATAGCCACCCCAAGCCAAAATTGCTATTTGTCGATATGTGGGATCGCTTTTCGCCTTTGCTAACAATTTCCAAATATCAACCGTAAAATCTTCTGGATTAAAATCCCGATCGTTTAAGGATCTTTTGGCTATCCTCTGCTCATTACGAAAACCTGCCATACCCATATTCAAATTGAGGCGCAATCGGACAAACACATCCTCTAGCATTAGTGTCGCGATGCCTTCAATCTTTCCAAATCCCTCCGTCTTACAAAGTTCACAGTCCGCCGCCTGTGCCTCAAAATAGCGATCTTCAACGGCGGTAACTTTTGCCGCAACAGCCTCACCTAAGCGATCCATTCCCTGATTAACCGCATTACCCAACTGCTCAGCCCGTTCTTCATTGCGCTTATGGATTGGCATCAGCATTTTTGCCCCATAGGAAATCCCCGCACCAATCACCGCCGAAGCGATCGCTTTAGGAATATCACTTTTGATAAACAATTCCCAAAATGCATTTGCACCTCCAACACCGATCCCGCCCGTCATGATTGCCTTGAGTAAAATATCGGTAATTTTTTCTTCCCAAGTTAATTTTGTTTTTTCTGGTTCTTGAGTCATAGTGCTTGAGGGGCGATCGCATTGCCAGCATTAATTCCCAGCATTATAAACCGAAAGATTAAGAAGAACTGATATTTTCTAACTCATCAGCAATCAGATCCTGTAGATCCTCGTCACAATGAGACTGCAAATGAATTATCGAAGCATTTAACTCTGCCAACACGTCAACTTTTTGGCGATCGCTAATATTTGGTAATTGAAGCTGGTGTACAAGCGAGATCGCCCTCTGACATTCAACCCCTAGCTCAGCAATCAAAGTGTTAAGAGTGGGATTAGTACTAAATTTTTGAGTCATGGTGCTTAGGAAGATCGCATTCTCAGCATTAATTGCCAACATTATAAACCCATAAAATAAATTGGTATGATAAAAAAATGAGCAATCAAAAGAACGAGCTAAAAAATATGAACTATCGCGATCGCATCACCATTGAAGCAGGAAAACGCAGTGGAAAACCTTGCATCAGAGGAATGCGAATCACTGTTTATGATGTTCTGTCCTACCTCGCCTCTGGCATGACTTATCAAGAAGTCCTTGAAGACTTTCCATACCTCACTCAAGAAGATATTTTTGCCTGTCTAAGCTATGCCGCCGACCGCGAACAACAAACTCTCCTGATTCAAGCATGAAGCTACTATTCGATCACAACCTTTCACCAAAATTGATTCATCGCTTAGCAGAATTGTTTCCAAATTCCAATCATGTTTATCATTTGGGATTAGATCAAGTGGAAGATCGACAAGTCTGGCAATACGCAAAGACAAACGATTTCACGATTGTTACAAAAGATGGAGACTACAATGACTTGCTAATTTTGTCAGGATTTCCGCCAAAAATAATTTGGATTCGTCGTGGCAACTGCTCAACTAACGAAATTGAGAATGTTTTGAGAATTCACTATCTTGATATTCAAGATCTAACCAACACAGAATCCCTAGGATTGTTGACCCTATATTAGGTTTCAAAATGTAGCTCTTGAGGTCATAGAGCTTAGGGCGATCGCATTGTCAGCATTGTAATATGCCTATACGGTGATCGACATTCGCTGCTAGACTAACAAAAGAAAAATTTAACGATTAGCACCAGTATTGAATCGATGCCTCAAGACACCGTTGCCACTGTTTCGACTTCTGCCCCGAATATCACCACAGGCGAAGCCCTAACCATTTATGAAGATATGGTATTGGGGCGTACTTTCGAGGACAAGTGCGCTGAGATGTATTATCGCGGTCGGATGTTTGGGTTTGTGCATTTATACAACGGTCAAGAAGCCGTAGCAAGTGGCGTAATCAAAGCCATGCGCCCTGATGACTATGTATGCAGCACCTACCGCGATCACGTCCATGCTCTTAGCGCAGGTGTTACCGCCAATGAAGTCATGGCTGAGCTATTTGGTAAAGAGACAGGATGCAGTAAAGGACGCGGCGGCTCCATGCATATCTTCTCGGCTAAAAACAACTTTTTGGGTGGATATGCCTTTGTTGCTGAGGGCATTCCCGTTGCTTCAGGAGCAGCATTCCAGTCAAAATATCGCCGTGAAGTAATGGGCGACCCAAATGCTGACCAAGTTACCGCTTGCTTCTTTGGTGATGGTGCAAGTAACAATGGTCAGTTCTACGAGACCTTAAACATGGCGGCGCTGTGGAAATTACCAATTATTTTTGTGATTGAAAATAACGATTGGGCGATCGGCATGAAGCACCACCGCGCCACCTCTGATGTCAGAATCCATAAAAAGGCTGAAGCATTTGGAATGCCTGGGTTTGAAGTTGATGGTATGGATGTGTTGTCAGTACGCAAATATGCTCAAGAAGCGATTCGCCGTGGTCGCGCTGGTGAAGGTCCGACGGTTTTGGAATGTATGACCTATCGCTTTAGAGGTCACTCTCTCGCTGACCCCGATGAGTTACGCAGCAAGGAAGATAAGGACAAATGGTTTGGACGCGACCCGATAAAAATTTTTGCTAGTCGTGTGCTTGAGCATGGTTTGGTCACTGAAGGTGAGTTAAAAGCGATCGACAAAAAGATTCGCGATGTGGTTGAGGAATGTGTCAGGTTTGCTGAAACATCACCTGAACCCGATCCCAAGGATCTGTTCCGTTATCAGTTTGCTGAAGACGAATAAAGTAAAAGGAAGGGCGCTAAGCGTCCTTCTTTTTTTAATGCTCTCAAAGATTACATTTCGATATTTTTGCCTGTTCCCAATCAACACCATCTGTAATTGCCTTAGAGAAATCACAATTCACTAATACGGCGCTGTGAAATGAGGCTTCAGTGAGATCGGCATGGTTAAAATTTGTCCCCGTCCTTGTGCGTGAAGCATTCTTGGCTAAGCGGAATAAATAAAGACTGCCAAAAATTTGTAATGGCTCGATCGCTAAAAATGTTAACAAAGCCGTAAAAATATTGAATTGCAGTAAACTGGCGATCGCATTAAATGCACCCGATACCAATACTTTAGTGAAAGCTGAGCCATAGAACCCTGACATAAAAGCAGCAACTAGAGAAATGGGAATAGTTACTAGAATTCCTTTCGAGTTAATGTTTAGAGAACTGCCTGTAAAGGCGATCGCAAAACAAACTGAGAACAAGACGATGACGACAATCGCTACCCAATAGATAGTTTCACGATTAATCTGAGCGATTCCCAAAATTAAAGAAAGCGTGAAAGTAATTAACAAAATTGCGGCAATCATCGCAGTCCCTGCAAACATGAAAGCCATGAAAAATGAGGTGATATTGATAGTGAGATTTTGGCGTTGACTTAGCCCCGTTAAGACCTTGGCAAAATTTGCCGATTGAAGCTGCGAGTGGCTAAAGTTACATCCCCGAATATCAGCACCGCTAAAGTCGGCTCCGACAAGATTCTTGCCTTGGAAGGAGCGATCGCGTAAATCTTGATTAATAAAATTGAGATTTTGACTCATAGCTCAGCCGAGGTGGGTTTAGAAATATGCGGTAGTCCCCAACCCAATTTCTCACGCAACACCTTAAAGAATTCTGCTTTTTGTAAACGGATAAATCTAGCAGGGTACTGCGATCGCTCCACTTCAACTCGATATTCGGGATAAACATAACAGCCCGCATTACCATCAACGACCAACACTAAACGATGACGATTGGCGGGGGTGACGATTGCTTTTTCAGTGTTGGCAAAGACTAAAGCTCTTGAAGCCATCGAGTGAGCGCAAATAGGAATCAGTTGAAATACAGGAATCCCTGGTTCGATGACGGGACCACCTGCGGACAGTGCATAGGCGGTCGAACCTGTGGGCGTGGAGATAATCACTCCATCCGCCGCAATATCCACAGGCATATGCTGACCTATTTGCACTTCAAAATGACACATGCTGGTCAAGGGTTCGCGGTGCAGTACCATTTCGTTGAGAGACAATGCTTCCCAGAGCAAACCTTGGCTATCGTAAACGCGCACCGCCATCATTGATCGTTGCTCAACCACATATTGCTTTTCAACAATCTGGGCGAGCGCTTGCTCCCATTCATTCAGATAGATTTCGGTTAAAAAACCCATATGTCCAGTGTTCACATTTAACACTGGTAGTCCTAGGGGGGCAATTTGACGACAAGTGGATAACACCGTGCCATCCCCCCCCAGAGCCACAACAAACATCACATCGCGATCGAAGCCGAAAGGCACTAAACTCTCGATTGGAGTGTGGCAAACGGGAGCGTCTGGCTTACCGTAGCCCAAAATACCGCCATTTCCTGTTGCCAGAACAGCTTGAATATTACGCTTTTCTAGCCATAACTTCATATCCATCGCTACACTCACAGCGACAGGTTTTGCGTCGTTATAGACAATACCGACTTTTGGCACGCTCAATGACTACCTAGACTATTCAAAAAAATTTGTCTGTTTTGTAATTATAGCCTTTAGCCATTATTTTTTTGCCAGAGTTATTTCCCAGAAAAGACTGGCGGCGCAAAATAGCGAAATGCAGTGGCAATATGTAGTGGGAATTCATGAATTGCCACTACATTCGAGAGGTTTAACTAATGTGAGTGGGAAGTCCCGCACTCTATCCGTTTACAGGATGAGTGACGGGATACTTCGACAGGCTCAGTAACAGAAAACGAACCAAAAAATAAATTGAGCGTTAGCGAATCAATGATAAAATAGGGATAAGCGGAGTTGAAAAGAGTAGCCGTGGTGGGCGAACTTTCCGTTGTATAAAGGCTAGACACCACCTATTAGTTTTACACTGATAGCCCCAATATCCCGCTAAACCGTAAAAGAGTTTATGGATGGGTGAAGTAAATAATTTTACTCCTTGGGACACAGGGAGTCTGCCTCGAAGATAGGAAACTATCTTGCCAGTTAGTACCACTACGGAGTGAGTAAAACCTGCGGAGGGAGGATAAGTCCAGCTTAGAGATGACTCTAACAAGGCTCTCCCAGTGAAAGAGGAAGCCCGTACTCTATTTTTTGTTTACAAAAAAAATGAGTGTCGGGTATGTCACACTGCGGATGCAGAGACAAACTCTTGTTGTTCATTCAGTTGTTCTATCATCGGTGCGATCGCTAATTCTGTACCACGAGCAAGGCGATCGTTTTGTAAATCTAAAGCCGCCTTAATCAAGCCTTGAAATAAGGGATGAGGACGACTGGGGCGAGATTGGAACTCAGGATGAAACTGGGTAGCAATAAAATAAGGGTGGCTAGGAAGCTCGATCGCTTCAACCAGACGACCATCGGGAGAAGTGCCACTCACCACATAACCTGACTCCAGAAAAAGCGATCGATAGGCATTATTGAACTCATAGCGATGGCGATGGCGCTCATAAATTACCGACTCGTCATAGAGCTTATGGGTTAAAGTATTCGGTGCAAGACGACAAGCATATAGCCCCAGACGCATCGTACCACCGAGATTGACAACATCCTGCTGTTCGGGAAGTAAGTGAATTACAGGATTAGGAGAATCTGGCGCAAACTCAGCACTATTCGCGTCGGTGAGTTGTCCAACATTTCTCGCCCAATCAATTACCGCGCATTGCATTCCCAAACACAGTCCCAAAAATGGAATTTGGCGATCGCGAGCATACTGTACTGCGGCTACCTTACCATCAACACCACGAGTACCAAATCCCCCAGGGACAACGATCGCATGGACATCATTTAAGAATTTATCCGCGCCATATACCTCGATATCTTCGGAGTTAACCCAGCGTAAATTAACACTACTGTTAACGGCGATCGCACCATGTTTGAGAGCTTCGATCACGGAGAGATAGGCATCGGTCAGGCGCACATATTTACCAACGATCGCCACTTCCACATGATGCTCAGAGCGGTATAGACGCTCCACCAGAGTCTGCCAACTGCGAAGGTCTGGCTCACGCTGTTCCATTCCTAATAGACGCAATACTTGTTCCGCTAATCCCTCTCGTTCCATCGCCAATGGAACTTCATAGATACTTTTGACATCCTGCCCTGTCATCACACATTCAGGCAGCACATTGCAAAATTCGGAAATTTTATCCTTGATATTTTGCGGTAAAGGGCGATCGCTACGACAGACGAGAATATCGGGTTGAATCCCCACAGACTGTAATTCTTTGACGGAATGCTGCGTGGGTTTGGTTTTCATCTCCCCTGCGGAAGCAATCCAAGGCATCAAAGTCACATGCATATAGACCACATTTTGTCGTCCCACATCTTTGCGAAACTGCCGAATGGCTTCAATAAATGGGAGCGATTCAATATCACCAACTGTCCCACCAATTTCCACAATTACAAGATCGGGATTACCGTTTTTAGCAACCCGATGGATACGTTCTTTGATTTCATTAGTGATATGGGGAATAACTTGAACCGTGCCACCCTGATAATCTCCGCGTCGTTCTTTATTAATTACGCCTTGATAAATTGCCCCAGTGGTGACATTACTCAACTTGGATGTGGATGTATCGGTAAAGCGTTCATAATGCCCCAAATCCAGATCGGTTTCTGCACCGTCTTCGGTCACAAAAACTTCCCCATGCTGAAATGGACTCATCGTCCCTGGGTCAACATTGATGTACGGATCAAGCTTCAGAATCGCAATGGAATAATCCCTTGATTTAAGTAATCGTCCCAAACTGGCGGCTACGATACCTTTACCAATACTAGAAACAACTCCGCCAGTCACAAAGATATACTTAGCCATAAAATTTCGTTAAACGTTAAAAGTATTGGGATGTAAACCGTGATTTTAACGTAGGGGCAATTCATGAATTGCCCCTACATTTGTTTTTTTTGCGTAAGTCCTAATGGTTTCTACGATGTTTTTTTGCGTAAGTCCTAATGGCTTTATTTACCAGTTTTAGGAACTACAGAAACAATCAACATATTATCAGGTTGTAATAACTCCTTCGCTGCACGATTGACCTGATCTAAGGTTACGGACTCAATCCGTTTAGGAAACTGGTAAAAGTCGCCAATCGGTAAGCCGTAGCTCTCATCACTTAGCAATGAGCTAGCAATAGTATCAGGGTCAGCAAATTCTGTTGAAAAACCATTGATTAAGCTCTTTTTGGCAACATCAAATTCAGATTGAGTAATGCCTTTATCACGGATATCTTTTAGAAGAGTCACAGTAGCCGCGATCGCTTTTTGGGTGTCTTTACCACTAGTTTGCATCTGCACAACAAAGGCTCCCTGTGGCGCTCTACCTGCTTGGAAAGCACTATAAATGCCATAGGTCAAACCAAGGCGATCGCGAATTTCCGCACCAAGACGACTAGACAAAGTATCACCACCCAAAACTTGATTCAATACAATCGCAGGATAATACTGGGGATCAAAACGAGAAATGCTGGCATGTCCCATTAAAGTGACCGCTTGGGTTTTGCCTGCTAGAGCCTCTTGCTTTTCCGTAGTCGCAGCAAACTGAGTCAGCTTTGGAAATTGAAACTTCGGCGCATTACCTCTAGATTTCCAACTACCCAACTTCTGTTCGAGCAGCCCTTTAACTGCTACAGGATCAAAATCACCCATGAGCGTCAAAATTGCTTTGTCTGGACGGTAATAGGTTTTATAGAAATTGACCAGATCTTCTCTTTTTAGAGATTTAAGGCTTGCTTCCGTCCGCATGGCATTGAATGGATGTCCTTTTGGATAGAGCGTAGCCTGAAAAATCCTCCGCGCCAGAGCATTAGGGCTATCTAGTTCAGACTTGAAAGCAAGTAGATTTCGTTCAAGATTGAGATCGAACTCTTTGGCTGGGAACGTCGCATTTTGCAGTAGGTCAGCTAATTGATCGATCACAATTGGCAAGTCCGCCGCCAAGGCAATTCCCGACACGCCAACACTTTCACGACCTGCGCCGATCCCTAACCTTGCGCCACGATTTTCTAAGCGAGAAGCTAGGGTCAATGCATCTTTAGTCGTCGTACCGTTAGGAATATTTTGAGCAGTGAGTGAAGCCAATCCTGCCTTAGGAATGGAGTCAAACCCTGTTCCTGCATTGATCTCGCCCACTATTGTTACCGATGGTGTACTGCGATCGCTTAGTAGCAATACCTTTAAACCATTCGATAGCGTGAACCGCTCAGGTTTTACTTGGACAGGCGCTTCTGCCTTGGCAATCAAAGCGCTTTCAGGTAGATATTTGGCGACTTCCGCAGGATCAACGGGACTACTCGGTTTAAAAGCCTCTGAAGAATGAGCTTGACTGGGCGTAGTTCCCGACTGTGCAGTAATCACCGATGGCTCAAAATAGCCAACTACACGGCGATCGGCTTGCAGATATTTCTTAGCCACACGCTTTACATCATCGCTCGTCACCTTATCAACGGCACTCAAATAAAGATCGCTATAGCGATAGTCCTTGGCGACAGTTTGGTTAAACCCAATTTGAGTAGCTTGAGAACTAATATCTCGATTGCCAAGGATATAACTAGCTCGCATACTGACTTTGGCGCGTTCTAACTCCTCTTTAGTGATCGGCTGAGTTTTTAACTTTTCAATTTCAGCTAATAATAGACGATCCAAATCTGCCAAGGGTTTACCCGCCGTTGGGGTAGCGTTTAAGAAATACCAACCAGTGCCAATTTGGGACGAAGCACTACCACCAGCACTGCTCGCTAAGCCAGTCTGCACAAGGGATTGATAAAGGCGAGAACTACGTCCTGATGTCAAGATACTATCCATAACATCGATCGCCGCCACATCAGGATCATCCACCTTGGGCAAATTGGGATACACCACTTGCAAAAATGGGACGCTACCAGGCTCTTTCAGGATGATTGGTTGTTTTGCCGATTTTGGCTGTGGTGGTTTAGGCTTGCTTTTCTGAGCTTCAGGGCTGATTAAAGTTTGGGGTTTTGGTGGAGCAGCGATCGCGCCATAGATTTCTCGCACCTGTTTAAGCGTCGCTTCCGTCTCGAAATTACCGACTATTACCAGAGTGGCATTATCGGGGCGATAAAAAGTATGGTAATAATTTTGAATATCTTGCACTGTATAGTTCTCAACTTCTGGACGATAACCAATCACTGGCCATCCATAGGAGCTATCAGGATAGGCGGCTAACATTAGCTCTCGATAAAGTCTTGTGCCAGGACTATTATTACCACCATCAAGTTCTGATAAAACCACAGTGCGTTCACTTTTCAGTTCTGGTTCGCCCGCCACCGTGTTTACCATGCGATCGGCTTCCAGTCTGAGCATCGCCTCCAGCTTATCGCTGCCAGTTGTGCCGAAATAGGCGGTCATGTCATAACTGGTGAAAGCATTGGAATTACTACCCAAAGCACTAAATAAGCGCCCAAACTGGATCGGACGTTCCTTTGTTCCCTTAAACATTAAATGCTCAAGTTGGTGAGAAATACCCGTAATCCCCAATTTTTCATTTTGGGAACCAACGCGATACCAGACTTGGACACTGACCACGGGAGCAGTATTTACTTCTTTAGTTAAAACTGTCAAACCATTATCTAAAACTGTTTTAACCACATTACCCGTAAGTAAATCAGGGGATTGTGGGTTTGACTGGCTATTAGCATTAGGTTGGGCTGCCAAAGCTTGCTCCCCAGAGAAATCGGGCTGTAGCGAACTAAGCGCCAAACTTGATGGCAAGTTAAAGGGTAAACTACCGAGGATTACTACTGCGATCGCTGCGGCTAAACCGCGACTCAAAAAAGAGAGCATAAAATTACGCTTCACCAAGATCTCCACAAAATACAGACTTTATTATAGTTGCGCTAAAGTAATCGCGATAATTGCTTGTCAGTCCGACAAAGACTATAATCTTAAGATAACTTTTGAGTTGTACTGAGCTAACGACGAAGATTCATGCCATCCCCTACTTCTTCCTCTCTCCGCAATACCTTTGCTAGAACTGAGATCCGCCGTCTCCAAGACTTGCTGCCCCCAGAACTACAGGCTTGGGTAAAAGTCCTGAACGCTGATGGTGTGCGCCCACCGCTAATCGCCTGTGAAGAAGCTGGCGGCGATGAAGTGGTAATTTTGATTGATATGGTGCGTTGGGAACGCATGGCGGAGGATCAGCGCAATCTCCTCTACTGGCATGAGGTCGCCCGTATTCAAAATGATGCAGTCCCCAAAGATGGCTGGGAAGTCGCGGCTTTAGCGATCGGCTTGGGCGGTGCAGTTGGTGAGTTATGGGTGCAAAATGGGTTGCTGTTTGTGCTAGCTCTTGGAATTTGCGGCGTGGCAGGTTTTCAGCTATGGCGCAAGGGGACGAGCAAGAAAGATATTCGCAACTTAATTGAGGCTGACCAAGGCGCAATTCGTTTAGCTGTTCGTAATGGTTATCCTTTGCCTGCGGCTTATAAAAGTTTGGGTAGTGCGCTGAAAATTATGTTGAGTGATGCGTCTAAGGGGCGATCGCGTACATTAATTGAAAAACGTCTCGATTCGCTACGGTCTGAGGCAAATAAAGCTAGACGTAATTACGATAATTAAAAGAAAGGGCGCTTTGCGCCCTTTCTTTTAAGATTTAATCGCGATTAAATCTTTTTTTAATAATCTGACAAAAGTTGTGATGCCTTTAGAAAAACCGACGGGGTCTTGTTGGGCGTATTCAGGAAATTCTTCATAGTGCCTCCATTGTTCGGTGACATTGTGTCGTAGGTGCAATACACGTTCACCATCTTCGAGCTTCCAAAGCATTTGACCACCAGTTGGGATATCAGACATTGGCTCCTCCTAATTGATTAAACGAGAACTAAAGCGAGAGTATGTATCGCTTTAGGATGAGCAACGAGTTTATGAGCAACTAATTACTGATCACAATTTTGGCGATTTAAACATTAAATTCTGTAAACATTGTTACTTTAAATATTGTCATTGGTATCAAGTTGATGTATAGCAACATGTGAATGATCGATACGCATTTGTTATCGCAACCATTAAAAATATTTGCATACAAAATTCTCTGATGCAAAATATTGTGTGAAAATAATTGAACTTGCCTATGGCGATTTGTGCTTAAGTCCGACACAATAAATCTTGTAAGAATATTGCAAATCAACACTTTTACAATATTCATTGTGGTGCGTTGTGGTGCGTCGTGGTGCGTCTGATTGAGAATTACTGTTGGGTAGGGGGAGCTACAAAATAAATATGTGGGCAAACGTTTTCTCAAAAAGCTTTCTTAAAGAATTTTCTTTAAATATATAGATTTAGGTAATTGGGATGTTAAAAATTTTAGTGATTGATGATGATCTGGTCATGCAGAGAATCCTCAAAAATATATTGCAAGGACAAGGTTATGAAGTCTTGGTCGCCCAAAATGGTACTGAGGGCATATTACTTGCTCAAAAGCATCATCCTGCCTTAGTCCTTTGTGATTGGATGATGCCTGATATCGATGGATTAGAGGTCTGTCGTCAAATTAAGCTGGAACAGAATGTATATTCATCAATTTTTATCTTATTAACTTCCAAAGCGGCGATCGAGGACAAGGTAAAAGCTCTAGACAATGGGGCTGATGATTTTTTATCAAAGCCAATCGACAAAAGTGAGTTGATTGCTAGCGTTAGGGCTGGCTTAAGAATCTATCAACTTAATCAAGATTTACAGGTACAAAAGCAATTATTAGAAGCAGAACTTACTGAAGCAAGTGATTATATCAAATCATTATTACCAAAAATTTTGGAAGGTTCAGTGAATATATCTGCTGAGTTTATCCCTTCAACTCAATTGAGTGGTGATTGCTATGATTTCTATTGGTTAGATCACGATCATCTTGTTATTTATTTGATTGATACCGCAGGGCATGGAGTCGGAGCCGCATTGCTGGCGATCTCCATCTTAAATCTGATGCGATCGCAGTCCTTTGGGAAAGAAAAGCTGTATAAGCCTAATGAGATTATGGCGGAATTGAATCGCGCTTTCCAGATGAGCCGTCATAATGGGCGTTATTTCACAATGTGGTATGGCGTTTTTAAGCGATCGCAACGTAAGCTTACCTACGCAAGTGCAGGGCATCCCAATGGACTTTTAGTTATTGGCGGCGCTCTTACAAATGCTGTTACAAATACTGGAAATCCTGAGATTAAGAAGCTTCCCAGTCTTGATATTCCCATTGGATTTTTTCCTGATATGGAATATGGTTGTGCTGAAGTATCAATCCCAATCAATAGTAAGCTTTATGTTTTCAGTGACGGTGTTTTTGAGGTTATGCAAGAAAATGAAAAGATTTGGGGAATGTCTAAATTTATCGAATTTCTGACCGAAAAGTTTTTAGAAGAAGACGCAATTAACGCAAATTCAATTCTCGCAGAAATTCGTCGTGAATCTCCAAATGCTAAGTTTGACGATGATGTTTCACTATTGCAAATTCATTTTTGAATCAGATGAGCGGCGGTACGAAGTACCGCCGCTCATATTTTGTTTTTTGTGCCTAATTACCTACATAGGACTGTAATTGATAAATATGATAAAACAATTGCCAAAAATATTTTTCAGTAAGCCCACATGTTGATGCGCCCCGCAGCACTACAGTTGAGTACCAATCATTAGGTGCGAGTTCGCGAGGTAACTTATTGATAACACTGTAGGTGCGTACATTTTGATAAACAGTTTGCTCTACCGTAACCGTGACTAGTTCATGCTGATAGCCACCCCGCGATACATCTTCCCGAATATCAAGGCGATCGCTTAAACGCATTGGCAAGCAATATAAAACACCTTCAACATAAGAGTTTTGGTCTTTGACTATATCCAAACAACCACACCCACGATGGGGCGATCGATAATAAAAACCGAGTTTGTATCCATTTAACCTTGCTACTCCTACCACATAATGATGAGCCGCCTCGCCGAGCGATCGCTTCAAATCTACGGGACACATGCAAGAGCCGTAAGCAAAATAATAAAAGCACTCAGAACAGGACTCAGACTCAGATTGACAGGCTTGGGCTGAGTGAGAGTTTGCTGAATGATAATTTACTGAAGTCTTTAACTGCTGAGATTTGAGCGAATCTACCATATCTATGTAATCTAGGCAAAAGCTACTTAGTATTCTGAGATACATGCAAAAAGTATAAAGCTTTGTGTATGCTCTACAGAGTTAACTGTCACATGATCTTTTTGGAGTTTAAAAGTTCATGTTTAGGCTTGAGGGTGACCAAGTCTGCAATCAAGTATGTCTTACCTAACTTTATTAAAATATGTCCGAGTATACAAAAAAGGATTTAGAGTCAGAATCACCAGAATCAAATGTTGCCAAAGAAACTCAAGCACTTTTAGCACCAAAGGCTAGACTGAGAGATTTAGCGATTGTATTTACAAAACTTGGGGCGATCGCTTTTGGAGGACCAGCCGCCCATATCGCCCAAATTGAATTGGAGGTAGTACAGCACCGTCAATGGTTGAGCCGCGAGAAGTTACTGGATTTATTGAGTATTAGCAATCTGATTCCAGGTCCAAATTCGACAGAATTGGTAATCCATGTCGGATTAGAACAGGGTGGAATTTTAGGCGCAATCGTGGCGGGAGTTTGCTTTATTGTTCCTGCAATGTTGTTGGTGTGGGGATTAGCGATCGTCTATGTCGAATATCAAACTATACCTGCTGTTGGCTGGTTACTTTACGGAGTCAAGCCAGTGATTATTGCAATTATTATCCAATCTCTCTCAAAGTTGGGGCGATCGGGATTAAAGAATGCTACAACATGGGTCGCAGGATGTTTAGTTTTAATCTTATATTTCTTCAATATTCATGAAGTTGCCTTAATGCTAGGTGCAGGATTAATCGTCACCCTAGTTCACAACTTAAACATTCTCAAAAAAACAAAATCCTTATCGATCATCCTCTTTCCTTTTTCTGTTCTACCTCTTCCTGCAACGCCTAAACCTTGGACTGCTGTATTTCTAAGCTTTTTAAAAATCGGTTCGGTTCTTTATGGCAGTGGCTATGTTTTGTTAGCTTTTGTGCAGCAGGAGTTCGTCGATCGCAATCACTGGCTAACTTCACAACAGTTATTGGATGCTGTCGCGATCGGGCAGTTTACCCCAGGTCCAGTATTAACGACGGCAACATTTATTGGCTATTTACTAGCAGGAAATTTAGGCGCGATCGCCGCGACAATCGGCATATTTTTACCAGCTTTTATCTTTGTCCCCGCGATTAATCCCTTCGTATCAAAATTACGCAAATCCTCTTGGACAGGAGGATTTTTAGATGGAGTGAATGCCGCTTCTATTGGCTTAATGGCAGGAGTTTCCTTTGAATTAGGTCGCGGAACTTTGATTGATATTTGGACAATTGCTATGGCGATCGCAAGTTTAATAGTTTTGCTAAAATTTCCAAAATTCAATTCGGCTTGGTTATTGCTTGCAGGGGCAGCGATCGGATGGTTGCTTAAATATAATGTGAGTTAAAAGAAATAGACCAGCCACAAAAAAAGTAGGGGTAGTTCATGAACTACCCCTACTTTTTATAAAATTTTCTAGAAATGGATTTTAGATTTGAGGAACAAAACGTTCTTTTACAGGAACTGATGTGTACTCAGAAATAATGCGACGGAACTCGTCACCATCGAGAGTTTCATTCTCAACTAAAAGATCAACAACGCGATCAATCGCTGCGCGATTTTCATACACAATTTGCAATGCAGTTTGATAGCACTTCTGTACGATTACACGAACCTGTTGATCGATCTTTGCCGAAATATCTTCCGAATATTGCGATCCGCCACCCATGCTGCGTCCAAGAAATACTTCTGAACTTTGACCTTCAAGAGCCAACTGTCCAATATTCGACATACCAAAGCGAGTCACCATCTGACGCGCCATGCCGCTTACCTGTTGTAAGTCTCCACCCGCGCCAGTCGTTACTTCCGCCGCACCAAATACTGCTTCTTCGGCTGCACGACCACCGAGAGCCGCCGTAATACGGGCAAGGATTTGACCGCGTGAAACTAGGGTTTGCTCTTCGTCGGGAGTGAACCATGTCAATCCAGCCGCTTGCCCTCTAGGAATAAGCGTAACTTTTTGCACGGGATCATGTTCTTTCATCAATGTACCGACGATCGCATGACCAACTTCGTGATAGGCAATCAAACGCTTGTTACGGCTATCAACGAGAGCTTTACCCTCAAGTCCCGCAATAATCCGATCCACAGCATCATCGATTTCGGCCATTGTCATCGCATCCTTACGACGACGAGCGGTAAGAATCGCGGCTTCATTCAGCAAGTTAGCCAGATCCGCACCTGCGAAACCAGGGGTACGACGAGCGATCGCTTCTAGAGAAACTTCAGGACTAATTTTTTTGTCACGGGCGTGAACATTCAAAACTTGTAAACGACCTTTGATGTCAGGTGGATCGACACCGATTTGGCGATCGAAACGACCTGGACGCAATAGAGCCGAGTCAAGGACATCAGCGCGGTTAGTTGCAGCAATGACGATTACGCCAGAGTTACCTTCAAAGCCATCCATTTCCGTGAGGATTTGGTTGAGGGTTTGTTCGCGTTCATCGTTACCACCACCGATACCAGCGCCACGTTGACGACCGACGGCATCAATTTCATCGATGAAGATGATACAAGGAGCATTTTCCTTGGCTTTTTTAAACAAGTCGCGCACACGCGATGCACCGACACCGACAAACATTTCCACGAACTCAGAACCAGATACTGAGAAGAAAGGTACACCAGCTTCACCAGCGATCGCTTTGGCTAGCAAAGTTTTACCAGTACCTGGAGGACCAATTAATAAGACACCCTTGGGGATCTTTGCACCGACTGCGGTAAAGCGTTCGGGTTTTTTCAAGAAAGTTACAACCTCTTGCAACTCTTCCTTGGCTTCTTCAATGCCCGCAACATCATCAAACATTACGCCAGTCTGAGCGTCCATCGCAAAACGGGCCTTAGACTTACCAAAGTCCATCGCTTGTCCTGGTCCGCCCATTTGATTGGAGCGGCGGAATAAGAAAAATAAGCCGCCTAGCAAAGCTACAGGAAAAATTAAATTACTAACAAAACTCCAAATTGCGCCATTGTTGCTAGGTGGATAAATGGCGAGATCCACACCGCCTTCATTGAGTTTGTCCATCAATTCAGGTGCATACAATGGCAAGTCAACTCTAGCGCGTTGCTCTTTACCTTCAATTTGGGGATCGGTTGCTACGATTACCGCCGTGCGTCCGCCATCAAAAATATCGACCTTGCGTACCCGATTCTCATCAAGGTATTCAAGAAATCGACCGTAAGCAATGCGGGTATTTGCGGCATTTACGGTGGGACGACTAGGGGCGGGACGGGCGACTAATGTCTGCCAGCCAAAAAAGCCAATAATCGCTATGGGCAGTAACCACAGCAGCGCTGTTCTCCAAGAGGTTTTCATATAGCAAAGAGCCTGATGTTCAAAATAATTTCTTAACTAAACTTAACTTACCACGATCCTTAATTAATGCGATAAGGCGATCGCAAATATCTACCCAAAGGAAAGTTTGGTAAAGTGCTTTGTGCCAACTTAAGCACCAGATAAGTATGTAAATTCAATTATTTCTCTCGCAGAAAAATCTCACTGTTTATCTAGCAGGGAAAATATATAGAGCAGTTACTAAGCGATATTTACGAGATCTCGTGCCACCAAATCAGTAATTCGAGAATTTGGAAGATATACGCCGCGTATGTCCATCGATTCGGGGGCATCAATTGGTTGGTCAATATTTGCCGTGGGACGACTGACTATGGGCAGGATGGTGTGCAAAAAAGCCGATGATCGCTATGGGCAGTAACCAGAGTGTTACTTTTCGCCAAGATATTTTCATTTTCAATTCACAACTTTCATTTAATTACGCCTACCTACTTAGCAGGAAAATTGTATGTCACTCTTACCAACCGAGATTTAGAAGATCCTTGATTGGGTTTAAACCGATATTCCTTAGCAGTCTGACTCACAATGTCATAAAAAGCATCAGCGCCTATATACCATCGGTCTTTTACTTCCCCATTAGAATTGACAAGCCAAACAAACGTTGCTGAACCTCTTTTTCCAAAAATGTTGCCTTTAGGGGGAATCCATGCTACGTCTGTTTCTATCCTTCCTTGGATCTGTGATATATTCGCAGTTGTGGGATCAGGCACAATTATTGTATTTTCTAATGAATTTTCCTCCCTCAACTTGACAATTTGAGGATCTTCGTAGATTGACACGAGCTTTTCAATCTGGGTTATATTTGATGTAGTAGACGATTGAGTGGGTGATTGAGTGGGTGGCTGAGTAATTGGTGGTTTCTGCGATACTGGGGCTTGGGGTGGTTTGGTTGGTGTATCAGTATTTTTAGTGTTTTTGGAGTCACTAGGCTGCGTGATTGATGTATCCCTTAAATCGTTGTTATTTTGAAACTCTGGCTTAAGATTACTGTTATTTGTCATCTTAACAGGATTGCTATTATCTATTTGTCCAATCGCATTGGTTCGAGATTGTTGTAAAGGTAATGGAGTCGAAGTTCTCGGCTTGACGAATTCTCTTGCAGGGTCTATCTCCGAATTGTTGAAAAGTGGAGGCACGTCGGGATCCATTAAAGGCGGAAAGCCGTCCATGCGTTCAATACTATTTAACTCAAAGGGTGATGGTACAGCATTTGGAAATGAGTTAGGGAATGAATTTGGAAACGAATTGGGAGGAACATTCGATGGAGGAATTAGCTTGTTGGTTGAAGATTGCACAAATAAGCTATCAAAAATCGATTTACTGACAGTGGATATATTCGATGGATTAGCTGTATTTCTGGGAAGCTTGTTGGCTAGGTCTTTATTCAGACTTCTACTGGTGGATTGAGGTGGGAGTTTAACCACAGGTAATGTGGTTGTTTTTACCTCGATCATCGGTGGTGGCTCCACCGCTTTTTTGGCAGGCGTGAAGGGAATCAGGACAAAGATGAGGTGGATTCCCAGTGAACCAATCACAAGCGCCCAAAATGGATTCTTGGCAATTAGCGTACCTGCTCTATTGGTAAATTGACGTATGGAATTGTTTGACATCGCTTTACGTCCAAAGTTTTGCATAGGTTTATTATCTTGACTTATGGTGATATTTTTTTATATTTTCAAGATCTAGTATTTTCAAGATCTATTTTCAAGATCTAGATGTGGCGATCGCCACGCGATTTCCTGCAATTACCCTCAGTTCGGCAAGACGATTAATTACCACTTGATAAGAGACATTGGCATTATCAGCACTCAGTACGACCACCCCTTGGGCTGAGCTTGCTAAAAAGTTACGAACATCCTGCTCTAGCTGTTGGGGTGCGATCAATTTTCCATCTGACAGCATTTGTCCCGTAGCATCTAGGGTAATTACAAACATATCTTCAGGTTTTACTTCACCAGAAACAGCGTTACCATTAGTACTGGTTCCAATTGGCAAATCAACACCAATCCCCTTCGGCACAGTGAGTGCGGCTGATATCAAAATAAAAAAGGCCAAGATCGAAAAGACCACATCTAACAAAGCGGTAAGATTTATTTCGGCGTTAGCGGAGCCTTGGTATTTTTTGTGAATTTTCATGAATCAACGGCACTCAGATATAGGGTAGCAGTGAGTTATATAGGCAAGTAAATCAAGTAAATTAAGTGAAGGTTAGATTGTTGGTTGGGGCTTGACGTAATTTACTTCTACGACTGTATGCACATTACCACGAGGGGTAAAGTCGCCTTTAACATTAATTCTTAAAGGATCACCTGCTTTTACAAAATCATCTAAAATCTGATTAACTGATTCCTCATGGGAGATAAAGCGATCGCGGTAGCTATTGATGTAAAGTTTAATCGCCTTGAGTTCAACTAGCACTTGGTTTGGTGTGTAGGTGATATAGATTGTACCAAAGTCGGGATAGCCTGAAAATGGACATTTGCAAGTGTACTCAGGCAATGTGATCTGAATGGTGTAGTCTCGACCAATTCTGGGGTTGGGAAAGGTGGTGAGAGTGGCTTCTGCGATCGCTTGTTCGCCGTATTTAAGAGTCATGTCTGGTCTGGTGTAAAAAATTTAATATTTGTCTAGTGTTCTAGCCTAGCAAATACCAACAAAAAAAGGGCAAGTAACTTTTGCCTTATACCAAAAAACACAAAAAAGGCAGTGGCAATTCATGAATTGCCACTGCCTTTTTTGTGCATTAGTGCGGAGCGCTAATTTTGCCTGATGGATTAATGTTTTTTGACTTCATGAGGTTGGATGACACCATAGCCACCATGATTTCGCTCATACACAACGTTGATTTCCCCTGTATCGCCATTGCGAAAAACATAAAAGTCATGGTCGATCATCTCCAAGCGCTCAAGTGCTTCATCGACTGACATGGCAGGCATCGCAAAATACTTGTTTCGCAAAACTTGACTGGGCAACTCAACCACCCGATTGTCATTGGGCAAAGGTAGAGGAGGTTGCTCAACCACAGCCACGCTGGTTTTTGCCGCCGCATGGTCATTCTTGCGTTCCTTGAATTTCCGCAACTTGCGGGTAATTTTATCGGCGACTAGATCAATGCTGGCGTACAAATTCTCGCTCTTTTCCTCGGCACGAATTACCGAGCCGTTGGCGTACACTGTGACTTCAGCCGATTGACTCGATGCGATACGAGGATTACGCGCCACCGATAGATGCACATCGACTTCTGTGGTCAATGCTTGGAAATGGCTCACCGCTTTGTCGATTTTCTGCTCGACATATTCACGGATCGCTTCAGTGACTTCAATATTCTTGCCTTGAATTACAAGTTTCATGTCTATGACCTCGCTTCTGAATCCCAAACCAGCTAATAAAAACTGGAAATACGCAATCTTGATTTAATGACCCCGTTGCGCCGAATTGCTGATTTGGCTATGTGTTAACGATAACATTTTGCTGGGATCAATAGGTAAACTTTGATGCACTTCTTAACGTAGGTTTACAGCGATCGCTATTTTTTGGCTCTATAGTCCTATTCATTGGTGCATCGCGATAATCTCTTTCTTCCAAATCTTGATACCTTTGTGCTGATAGTCTTAAACAATATGCTGCTATTTTTCAATGTGCTGCCATTTTTCTTTATATTACGAGTAGATAGTGAGATATAGGAATTTTGAATATGGCTTTTGAGCAAATCGAAGCATTTTTAAAGAAAATGCAGTCTGAACCCGAACTTAAAAACGAGGTGGTCGCAGCATCAACCGCAGATGATGTTGCGCGAATAGCACTAAAGCTTGGTTTTGAATTTTCAGGTGATGAGTTATTGAGAATGTCAGGTCAGAAGGTTGACAGGGTTACTGTTAGAAAAACTGATATTCCTGGTGAGTACAACTAGATGCTTTTTGAATATCTGATTAGACAAGCTTAGTGGTGCAGAAAAGTCTGGAAACCTTTATTATGTCTTAGTCTTAACCTATGCTACTGGGCCGATCGCCTAAAATTTTTTTAAGTTCATCTGATCGAAAAGTGCGGTAATAGCAAACAAGTTTGCTATTTATCGCTTACGATTGGCATTGTCTACCATCTGTTTTTAATTTGTTGAGACAAAGCAAAGTGAGGTTCCTATGAGTTCGGCTGTGACATTATGGCAACGTTACCAAGACTGGCTGTATTACCATTCAGAGCTAGGTATATACGTCGATATCAGTCGGATTAGGTTTTCGCCAGACTTTGTAACAGAAATGCAACCTAAGTTTGTCAAGGCTTTTGAGGATATGAAAGCTTTGGAATTAGGCGCGATCGCTAATCCTGATGAGCAGCGTATGGTGGGGCATTACTGGTTACGATCGCCTGAACTTGCTCCCACGGAAGAACTGCGTAAGGATATTACCGAGACAATTGATCGCATCGAAGATTTTACGCAAAAAATTCATGCAGGAATTATTCATCCTCCCAACGCATCAAAATTTACCGATATTCTCTCGATTGGTATCGGTGGTTCGGCTTTAGGTCCCCAATTTGTGGCTCAAGCCCTTGCTAAGGCTGATGTACCTTTAAAAATCAGTTTTATCGATAACTCCGATCCCGATGGTATGGATTTGGTGTTGGATTTGTTAGGCGATCGCCTCAGCACCACCTTAGTATTGGTAATTTCTAAGTCGGGTGGTACGCCTGAACCCACCAATGCGATGAAAGAGGTGGAATTTGCGTTTAAAAATGCAGGTTTGGACTTTGCAAAACAAGCGATCGCCATTACAGGTGTGGGTAGTGCGCTGGAGAAATATGCGATCGCCAATGGTTGGTTGGACAAATTCCCCATGTATGATTGGATTGGGGGACGCACATCAGAATTATCGGCAGTCGGACTTGTACCCGCAGCTTTGCAAGGCGTTGACATTCGCGCTATGCTCCGTGGCGCAAGTTTGATGGATGCCGCTACTCGTATCGAAGATCTTCGTCAAAATCCTGCTGCATTACTGGCTATGGCTTGGTATTACACAGGTAATGGCAAAGGCGAAAAAGATATGGTGGTCTTGCCTTACAAAGATCGCCTACTCCTGTTTAGTCGTTACCTACAACAATTGGTAATGGAATCCCTCGGTAAGGAACAAGATCTTGATGGCAATACCGTTTATCAAGGAATCGCTGTCTATGGCAACAAGGGTTCCACCGATCAACATGCCTATGTCCAGCAACTGCGTGAAGGTGTGCCGAACTTTTTTGCCACCTTTATCGAAGTTCTAGAAGATTCAGCAAGACTACATCCCGAAGTTGAAGAAGGTGTGGTTACAGGCGATTATTTGCTAGGTTTCTTGCAAGGTACTCGTAGCGCCCTTTATGAAAATGGTCGAGACTCAATTACAGTTACAATTCCTGTAGTTTCGGAGCTTACCATTGGAGCCTTAATCGCTTTGTATGAACGCGCCGTGAGCTTCTATGCTTCGCTCGTAAATATCAATGCCTATCATCAACCAGGTGTAGAAGCTGGGAAAAAGGCTGGCGCAAAGGTATTAGCTTTGCAAAAGAAACTAGTTGCGGTGTTGAAGGCTTCAACGATTTCATTGTCATTGCAAGAAATTGCGACACAAATGGATGCTCTTGATGAAATTGAGTCTTTGTATCACATTGCTAGACATCTTCATGCTAATGACAAGATCTTGTTTGAAGGCGATTTGGCTAAACCTGCAACTTTAAAACTGATGTTGATTAAATAGTTGATAATCTATCTACGGTTTAAAGTGTAGATCCCCCCCAGCCCCCCTTGTAAAGGGGGGAGAATTCATTCATTTTCTTCTTTCCTTTTTAAGGGGGATTGAGGCGGATCTTTGGATTTCATCGCTTTACTTGATTTGACTTGATGAGATATTGGGATAGAGATAAAACGACCGTTGTGGTCACTGGTATTGGGATGATGACAGCGATCGCTTCAGATCGTGAACATACTTGGCAAAAACTTTTACAGGGAAATTCTGGAATTAAATTTGATCATCAATTCCAAATTCCACTGGCTCGGATTGTTGATACTCGCATTGATCATGTTGAAAATTTACCGTCAAGAGCGCAGTATTTTTTAGAAAAAGTAGTTTTAGAAGCGATCGCTGATGCAAACTTACAACTTCCCTTAACTAATTGCGGTGTCGTGATTGGCTCTAGTCGCTGCTATCAAAGGGAATTAGAATTACTTCTAGATCATCATCCTCAAAATTTAAACTCCAACTATTGGTGGAATTGTCAATCAGCCAACCTTTCCGCCCAAATCGCCAGCATATTGCAGACGGAAGCCCCTGTTATGGCTCCTATGGCAGCCTGTGCAACTGCAAATTGGGCGATCGCTCAAGCTTCAGAATTAATCCGCTCTGGACAATGCAGTATGGCGATCGCGGGAGCCAGTGATGCCGCGATTACACCGTTAACGATCGCAGGTTTTCAAAAAATTAATGTCCTAGCAAAATCGGGTGTTTATCCTTTTAGTCTAGAGCGCGAAGGGTTTGCCCTTGGCGAAGGTGCATCGGCATTAGTTCTAGAATCGTTAGCGTCAGCCAAGCAACGCGATTGTCATATTTACGGTAGAGTTCTGGGGTGGGGTATCACCAACGATGCCTATCATGCCACTAGTCCCAATCCTGATAATGCGATGGCAGCGATCGCGATTAATGATTGTCTAAGGCGATCGCACATTACTGCCGCCAATATTGGTGATATTAATGGTTATATCAATCTGCATGGCACGGCGACTCAAATGAATGATTTCCGTGAGGCTCAACTGATCAAACAATTTTTGCCAAATGTACCCGTTAGTGCCACCAAAGGAGCCGTGGGTCACACATTAGGGGCCACAGGTATGATTGAAGCAGCATTTTGTTTACTAGCTTTACGCGATCGCCTCTTACCGCCCACGATCGGATTGCAAACACCCGCCTTTGATTTGAGAATTATTCAAGAAGCTGAGCGATCGCCTAACCTCGAATATGCCCTTAACTTCAGTTTTGGCTTTGGCGGACAAAATGCGATCGTGGCTTTTGGTCAATATTTTTGAGCGATCGCCATCTGCCTGTTATAACATTCTAAGACTAATTTCTCATCTGAGACACTTGTGCCAAAAACATTACAGCTAATGTGGGCTTTGTCTGGGCTATTTCTGACAATCGCTAGCACATTCATTCAACCATCCCTACTTCTGCCAGCCATCACTGGTGAAAGTAATAATATTGCCATCAAATCCATTAGTGTGACTATGCAGATTGGTGCAGTTCTGCTGACAGGTTGCCTCGGTGGGCGTAATGCCGCGCTTCTATCGCAAATTGCCTATATTACATTGGGGTTAAGTGGATTTGGCGTATTTTATCAAGGTGGTGGGCTAGATTACCTCAAATCTCCTGCTTTTGGTTATTTATTGGGATTTCTCCCTGGAGGATGGCTCTGTGGATTTCTCGCCTTTTTGCGACCACCGAGTATCGAACGGATGGCTATTAGTTGTTTTGGTGGATTATTGGCTGTTCATTTAGTGGGCATACTGTATTTAGTGATCATCCAGATACCAAATCTTAATGCGATCCAAACCTCATTTTGGCAATACTCAGTCCAAGTTTTATCAGGGCAGTTTCTGGTTGTCTGTGCCACGATTGTCATCGCCACAATTTCTCGCAAATTATTGTTTTACTGATATAGCAGTCCTAAATCATTTATGAGAAAATGGGGATTGGACTTCGCTTAGACACCTTATATCGTTGGCTGAGCGAAGTCGAAGCCTCTCGTAATATCTCTACTAGAAACGATTCTCATATTCGATAGAGATACCGAGGTTATTTGTGGAGCTATAGTTGCCGCGCAAAAGGATATTAGGATCGAGACGATAACGAATTGAGAAATTAGTTGGTTGCGTCGAATCATTGATTACTCTTTGCAAAGCAACTGAGAAATTATTGCTGATATCTACCGCCGCTTCTGCTGATAAACCTAATGTTCCTGTTTTACTGCCTTCAGTGGTGGTAGTTACTGGACTAAGGTTAAATTCCGCCAAACTGAGCGCATCACCGATCGCATCTTGCAAGAAATTTAAAATCGTACCACCCGCAAAACTGGCTAGCGCCGATGAAGGATCAGAACCACCCTGTTGTTGCAACACACCGCCACCGATTAACGCAATAATCTCGGCTTGACTGCGGGGCGGGCTACTAGAGAGACGGATATCTGGCGCGAGCGCTGTTCCCATCACACTAGCTTGAACTCGTAAAGTCCGTTGTGCGCCAAGATTACTTACAGGTACTTCATTAGGACTAAACAGATCATTAGGGCGATTGGAACTAATCGGAACGCGAGTAATTTCGGCTACGGCTCCCGCCACACGGACATTCAGGATTGGATTAAGCCCTTGCGATGGTTTGAATTCAACAAAGTTCTCGTAGGCGCGATCTAGTCGAAACCTTGCGGAAATTGCATTAAATTGACCACGAGTAATATTAATCTTACCTTCTGGCTCTGGCTTTAAGAGTGAGCCATTAACAATTAACGTGCCTTCGCCAAGAAAATTAAAGATGGGAAAGCGTGTCACCTGCATATTTTGTAATTTGACAGCAAGGCGATCGAGAATGACATCACCCAAATCGTTACCCAAACTACTACTAGCCGATGTCGCAGTGGCACTATTAGGATCGGCATCATTCCCAATTACCAAACGACCTTCGCCTAAACTAACTTCACCTGTAAGGCGTGGCGCTAGTAAAGAACCGAGGACAATTACGCGACTGTTGAAATTATCGGAACTAATATCACGGATATTTAATTTGAGCTTATCCGCATTGATCGTAAGCGCCTGTTCGTAATCGGGACTTCCTTCTACTAAAAGATTGGGATTACTCAGCGCTAAAATTCCTTTTAAAGCTATTTTACCTTCACTAAAAATACCCGTGATGTCACTAACTAAGCGATCGCTGGTAAAGTCGATACTTCCCTTAACATCGGTAAAATCCCCTGGTAAGCCCGAAACTCTGACTTTGGCTTTATCTAGCGTAACTTTTCCTGCAATCTTAGGAGCTTTGAGAGTGCCATTTGCGGTGAGATTAATATCACCTAAACCATCGATCCAGTTTACGGGTTGGTTGAAAATATTGATTAGGGTGAGTCCAGCATTCTTGACATTCAATTTGACATTAAAACCTAAAATCCCGAAATCCCCCGAAGCTAAAACCACATCTTTATCAGCAATTTTGACATTTGTATCAAAGTTGATTTTTAAATTAGCATAATTAAAATTAACGGCAAGAAATTCAATCGGTTGTCGATTAATCGAACCATCAGTTAAAGTCATTTTTCCATCAATTTTAGTATCAAGTAGATTATTGCCGATAATTGCAATATTCCCCTTAACTTTCCCCTCTAAACCAGAGGGAAACATACTAAAGAATGGTAAAGATTTGAGAGATTGAATCGGGAAATCATTAACTTCAATCTTGATGTTTTGTTCGCGAATACGACTGATAATATTACCCCCAGATGCAATCTTGATCTTCGCATTGGTAATGCGTCCATAGCTTTGGTCGGACTGTAAGTTGGCTCTAGCTATGGTGAAAATCTCGTTATCGTAAGCACCTTTTAATTGAATATCGTCAATGGCAAACTTGCCATATTCAAATTTTTTGCCAATCAAATCCAATCCTAAACTTATCTGCCCTTTCTTGTTCAGCCCAAACTCAACGGAGCCTTTGATGTCACCGCGAAAATCAGTTAGTGGAGGCAAATTAAAATTACGCGCTAAATTTACAGTTTCTTGTTGTTCTTGTCGAACATTGATTTGAGTGAGATAGGCTAGCTGCTTGTATAGAGGTTCCCCGAATAATTTAATCACTTCTAAGGGACGTAAATCTTTAGCATTAGTTTGAGCTAAATTGAATACTTGACCAGCATCGAGAATATTCGCCCATTGCAGAGTGGCAAAGATATCTTGCATTCTTCCTTGGACGATTTCGATCGCACCTGTGATTTGTTGATCGACATTGGGATTATAGGCTAAGCGAAATTTATATTCGTTATTCGATTCTGGTTGGCGGACAAGCAAACTACCGTTGCTGATATCCAAAACACCATTATTGTACGAGACTTTGGCGGTGGCACTGTCGCCCAATACACGACCGAAACGAGGCTTGTCAACGGTAACTTCACCGATCGCGCTTGGATTGTTAGTAAAGTCTACGACTAAGTTACTAGAGATTTTTCCGCCGACATCATTTTGTCCTGCAAAGGAAGAAAGTAAAGATAATGGTAGATTCGCGATCGCCACTTGTAAGCGACGGGGATTATTCTCTAGACGTTTACCAATTGCGGTGGATTCGCCTAAATTCACATTAAAATTGATGGGACGAAAAGCATTATCTAATCTGGCACTGAGGCGATCGCGCTTTCCGCGTAGATCCACATTTAAGCCTTGGTTGCCATTGAACGTGAGTTTGCCTTCCAAGCGTGAATCAAAAGACTTATCTGGCGGCAATTTATCAATTCTAAGTCCTGCTAGCATCAAATCTCCTGCCACTTGAGGGATTTTCGTAAATCCATCCATAATCCCATTGAAGGTGAGGTTATCTAATTCTACTTGATTAACTTTTAAGTTCGCGACCCGTAGATTTCCTACTAATTTGGGATCAGTCAACTCACCATTAATGGAACCGTCAAAATTAAGTAATCCTCTAGATGGAACCGTTATTCCTCGTTTTGCTAAACTAGAACCAAAGGAAGCCAGTTCAACCTGCTCCAGTTGTAATGCACCTGCAATTTTGAGCCGATCAATTGCCCCTGAGAGATTGCCGCGAAAGTTAAAAATACCTGCTGCTTGTGGCGAAATTGCTTCAGACAGAGAAGCTAAGCGATTGAGGTTAACATTGCGTGAAATCAGATCGAGATTTATTCCTGCAATGCCTGTTGGTAGCTGATCTGATGCATTTCCAAAAGCCAGATCAACTTTTCCATTTGCGGTCAAGTAATTGCCAACTTGCAAGTTAGGAATCAGGAGATTTTTACCATCCCATGTGAAATTAGCAGCGATCGCATCGGGAACTTCGATTAAGCCTTCAGGTAAACTAATATTACCATCAGCAATTATGTCAGCTAGGGCAAAACCACCGCGATCGCTCCGTAAATTAATCAAGCCTTGGAAAATCCCCTTTTGCTTTAACATCAATGCTGACAAGGGAATGCCATTACTATTTAGTTGGGTTTTCCATGCGCCACTAGCGACATTATAAGTACCCGCCAGCCCCACTTCGCCAATGGGAAATCTGACTTTTGTATTACGAATTGTGGCTAAGCCATCAGCAAGAAAAACTTCGCCTCTTGCAGGATAGGTGGCATTAGGAGCTTCAATTTGCGCCAAAATCTGGGGATTAGCTAAATAGCCCGTAATTTGCAGAGAACTGTTAATCTGCCCGATCGCGATCGGTAGTTTCGCACCATAGAGTTTAATAAAGTTTTCTGCAACTCCAACTAAACTAGAATTAAAAATAATCTCCGCAGGTGCATTTTTTTGCGGTAATTTGATCTGCCCTTCACCCGTGATAGTTGCTCCCGTAGATGAAGCCTGTAATTTCTTAATGAGCAACGTATTGAGATCCTTGAGTTCCACTGTAGCAAGAAATTTATCAACTGTTACTCGATCAAAACCAAGAGATTTTGGTGTGGTTAAATCCAGACTCAGAGAAGGTTTTTCTACCGTTCCCGTAAATTTACCATTCAGTTTTACTTCGCCAGCGATCGCCACGGGGACTTTTACTTTAAAGCTCTCAATTCCCTTTGCTAAATCGATAGAACTGCTAGCAAAATTTAAATCAAATCCTTTCTGTTGACTAAATGTGCCATCCAGAGATGCTTTAAAAAAGTCAAGTTGTGCCGAAAATCCCTTTAAAGTTGCCGTAGTTCCATCAAAATTAAACTGCCCTGCTATTTCCGTAATCGGTTTAGGTAATTGCGCTGATTTAATCGCTCCATCGCTAAGTTTGGCATTAATGGAAACATTTGGAGTTTCTTTTTCGGCAATTATCGATACCTTCGCTTCAGCATCTAGTTTTCCTTGCTGAATTTCCACAGGGGAATTAACCGCAAATCCTTGGATCGCCGCAATTTGTAATTCTTGAGATTGAATATCAACGGTTCCCTGTCCCCTTGTCAAGTCCCAATCGATCGCAAAGGACATATTCCCCTTGTTACTATCTTTATCCGCATTGGCAACCTCGATCGCCTTCTTCAGTTGTTCAGGATTAGGTGGTGCAGCGATCGCGGCAAGATTAGGCAAGGTGATACGTCCTTTTCCATTCATTTTTACGCTTTGATCGTTCAGGTTCACAATTTTCCAATTGCTATCAATCTGGACTTGACTGAGAGAAACCAATTCGCCCTTAGCGATGGTCTGAATCGTCAACTGAGCATCATTAAATGTCACCGTCCGCAAATCCACAAAACCATCTTTAGTTTGCTTTTCTGGTGGCGTAATTTTTGGTAATTGCAGTAAACCTGTAACGTCCTGCTTGAGAAATAACTGCGGTTGTTCAGCGATCGCATCGACACCAATTTGGCGATTAATCGCATAGTTCCAGAGATCAACTTTAACTTCGAGGGCTTCAACGGCTAAAAAATTTGCTTCTTTGTCAGTGGGTGGAATCAGCGATTTGCCAAACCTGATACTTGACAAGCCGACGCGCTCGACTTTGCCTAACTGTAAGGGGCGCTTTAGGGCTTTGCCTAGCTCGGTCTGTAATAGCGGCGACAACTGCTCGTTTAAAAAGTAGCGTCCATACCAAAATGCACCTAGGCTAGTTGCCGTAAATGCGATCGCTAGTCCAACACCTACACGCCCTAAGTTTTTGACGAATGTAGAGTTAGATGGTTGCTGCGGCGGTAATTGAGCCTGTCCCACAATTTTTTCACTCCGTTATTGCCCTCACCTCATTATTTTTACACAGATATCGGTGTTTTGACTTTAGGCACGGATAGTTTATGGATAGTTAAAGGGCGATCGCTTAATAATCAAAGGTGCGTTGTACTCCATTACCATTAATCCAGCAGACAAGATCGCCAATCGAACTAAATCTGAATAAGAAATTAATATTGGTAACTCCGAGTTATATCTATCATACCCATACCTCATCAGTAAGTCTCTTAAACTCTAATATGGCAGTCACATACTCTGATTTATCAAATGTTAGTGAAAGATTATGATCGAACCATTTAACTGTAGCTCCCACTTGATCTCCAAATGAACTGAAGTCATACCCAAACCTTCTCCAGATAACATTATCTGTAGTACCCGTTTGTTCAGTAACAATGACGGTGCAAGTAAGATCCATATCATCAGGACATATCAGCAATGGGACGATTGTTGAATGGTCAAGGTCGATTGAAAGAATGCGCCGCCATGCTAAAGCAAGGTCTTCTTCATCGATTAGCCACCCTTGAGCTGGCACTAGACCTAGAATTGGCACTCCACCTAGAATATTGTGTTCAGGAATTTGATTGTCGAGCCAAACATCTAATGGCTCATCATCTACTGTCAATACTGGATACGGTGACTGCACGGAAACATTTTGATACATAGTTGCGCTAATTTTCATGACACCTAAACTTAGAAAAAATCACAACAGATTCTACCTTAATTCATCTGTGACCGCCTTAGCGTTCTATCTATTAAAGGTTTACTAAATGTGATCGCAATTACTGTGAGTTGTAATTTTTATGCGATCGTATCAACAATCTATCTTCTACAGGCGATCGCGAATCGGTTCGAGCTTATCCAGTCAATTTACTTAAATGACAAACTGCTAAAAAATGCGATCGCCATGCTGATACTAGCGAATTAGAAAAGGCGATCGCATACTGGATAGCGATCGCGATATAATCAAGACAGTTAATTTACAAATCTTAAAGATTATTTAAAAGATTACAATATGAGCGAAGTTACTAATCCTCTCCTGATTGGCAAAGGTTTACCCCCGTTTCCAGACATCAAGCCAGAGCATGTTATTCCTGCGATTACACAATTGCTTGAAGAAACTAGGGCAAGCTTGAGCGATCTTGAAAACAATCTGCAACCCACATGGTCGGGTTTAGTCGAACCATTAGAGCGTCTGACTGAGCGCATTGGCTGGGGTTGGGGTGCGATCGAGCATTTGCTTAGTGTCAAAAATAGCCCCGACTTGCGCGAAGCCCACAAGGTTGTGCAGCCCAAGGTCATCGAATTTTTCAATCGCTTTAGTCAGAGTCAACCCGTTTATAAGGCTTATAAATCGATTTATGGATCATCGGCATGGGATAGTCTCGAACCTGCTCAAAAACGCATTGTCGAAGCGGCGATCCGTGATGCCGAACTTTCGGGTGTTGGTTTAGAAGGTGAAGCCAAAGAGAAATTCAACGCGATTCAAAGGTCACTCGCTGAACTCTCCACCAACTTCTCTAATCATGTTCTAGATGCTACGAAGATCTTTAGCATGACCTTGACTAAGCCTGAAGAAATCGATGGTTTACCACCAAGCTTACTTGCCCAAGCCGCCCAAGCCTCTCGTTTAGATGGTGATGGTAAAGCCACGCCTGAAGATGGACCTTGGTGCATTACCCTTGACTATCCTAGCTATGTGCCATTTATGCAGCATAGTCGTCGTCGTGATTTCCGTGAGAAACTCTATCGTGCCTTTGTGAGTCGAGCAGCGACTGGCGAGTTTGACAATTCACCCTTGATCGATCGCATTCTCGAATTACGGCAACAAAAAGCGAACTTGCTTGGCTATGCTACCTATGCCGAATTAAGTCTTGCTCGGAAGATGGCTCCTAATGTGGAGGCAGTTGAGAAATTACTTGAAGAATTGCGTCAGTCTAGTTACGCCGCCGCCGTTGCTGAATTTGCCGAATTACAGGAATTTGCCAAGTCCCAAGGTTCAGCCGAATCCGCCGATCTCAAACATTGGGATATTTCCTATTGGGCAGAGCGTCAGCGCGAAACTAAGTTTAACTTCACCGTTGAAGAATTGCGCCCCTATTTCCCATTGCCTCAAGTTTTAGAAGGTCTGTTTGCCCTAGTCAAACGTTTGTTTGGAGTGAATGTAGTTCCTGCGGATGGGACTGCTCCTGTGTGGCATGAGAGCGTGCGCTTCTTTGAGATTCAGAATGAGAGTAATCAGGCGATCGCCTATTTCTATCTCGATCCCTACAGTCGTCCTGCTGAAAAACGTGGCGGTGCATGGATGAATGACTGCATCGGTCGCGCCAAGGTGGTTGAGGATGGTCAAACAATTACTCGTTTACCTGTTGCCTATCTCATTTGTAACCAATCACCACCCGTTGATGGTAAACCGAGTTTGATGACCTTTGGCGAAGTGGAAACCCTCTTCCATGAGTTTGGGCATGGCTTACAGCATATGTTGACCAAGGTTGACTATTCAGGTGCTTCGGGCATTAACAATGTCGAATGGGATGCAGTGGAACTTCCCAGCCAGTTCATGGAAAATTGGTGCTACGATCGCGCTACGTTGTTTGGCATGGCAAAACATTACGAAACTGGCGAATCTCTTCCTGAAAGCTATTTCCAAAAGCTGATTGATTCCAAAAATTACATGAGTGGTTCAGGAATGTTGCGGCAGTTGCATTTTAGCCTTGTGGATATCGAACTCCATCATCGCTATCAAATCGGTGGTTCGGAAACACCCAGCCAATTGCGATCGCGCCTCGCTGAAAACACTATGGTAATCCCCCCATTGCCCGAAGATAATTTCCTTTGTTCTTTCGGTCACATTTTCGCTGGAGGCTATGCCGCAGGTTATTACAGCTACAAGTGGGCTGAAGTCCTCAGTGCTGATGCTTTTGCCGCCTTTGAAGAAGCAGGACTAGAGGATGACGAAGCGATCGCTTCCACGGGTAGACTCTATCGCGATACAGTGTTGGCGCTCGGTGGTAGCAAACATCCAATGGAAGTCTTCAAAACCTTCCGAGGCAGGGAACCTAGCACGGCTCCTTTATTGCGCCATAGCGGTTTAGCTAAGGTTTAGGTAAAATAAGCGGCGCTTTGCGCCGCATACTTTTTATCGAGTGTGACACAAAAAATGTAGCTTAATTATTTGTAGGATGCGTTAGTGCAACGTAACGCATCAATGAGTCAAAAATGATGGGTTAAGCGATCGCTAACCCATCCTACATTTAATTCTATTCGTAATAGAATTTCTAAAAGTGTTGTAACCAAGCAGAAATAGGTAAACCAGAGTGATGTTAGCTAAAGGCAACAATTTTGAGTTTGGATTTATTCCTACGGTCAAAGATTGGAGTGATTTTCTGGAAAACTGGAACACAGCAATTTTTGAGAAACTAAATAAAAAATACTTAAATAGGTATATCTATGAATTTTCAGAAGTTGTAGCAAGTAAGTGTTGTCTTTGGCAAGGAGCAACTGACGAGGATATTGCTGAACTTGAAAGGGGTGCGACCTTGACTTAATACGAAGATTATAGGATAATGAGAGTAAAGAAGTAAGTAGGAAAGAAAATGTCAGCAAAGTTAATAAGTGTAGAAGGTACAAAAGTAAAAATTGAACTGACAATC
>JBILGV010000187.1:0-3058 GCA_044350865.1 Pseudanabaena sp.
TCGCCCTAGTGAAGCAGATTGTGGAACTACATGGCGGTCAAGTCATGGTTGAGAGCGAAGTTGGACAAGGTAGCTGCTTTACCGTTGCCCTGCCCTATGAAGTTTCACCATCTAACACAATATTTAAGCCAAACCCTACAACCTCATCATCAATGGAAATAGCTTCTGGCAATGCACCACTTATTCTATTAGCAGAAGACAACGAAGCAAATATCCAAACCTTCAGTTCCTATTTGATCGCCATCAATTACCGCGTCATCATCGCTCGCAATGGGATAGAAGCGATCGCCCAAGCCAAAGCCAATCGACCCGATATCATTCTCATGGATATTCAAATGCCGACTATGGATGGGCTAGAAGCAACTAAACAAATTCGTCTCGATCCTAACTTGGTTAATATTCCCATCATTGCCCTAACTGCTCTGGCGATGGAAGGCGATCACGAGAAATGTCTAGCCGCAGGAGCCAATGAATATCTCCCTAAACCCATCAAGCTCCGCCAACTGAATACTACAATCCAGAAAATTTTAATGCAAATTTAATATTCGCAAATAATACTCCTCTTTCTTTTGCTTAAGTCCTAAGAACATTGCAGTATACTTAGCCTATAGTGATGGAATAGGCATACGTTTTCGACAATGATACATCATAGTTTACAATCTGTTACCTTGTTGGTTATCGACGACTCAGAGGGCGATCGCGTAACTTACTCGCGTTATTTGCAATCAGACACAGAAAAAACTTATCAGATTATCGAAGCAGAAACGTTAGCAGAAGGGCTAGATCTATGGCGATCGCAACCATTTGATATTGTATTGATCGATTTTAATTTGCCCGATGGCGATGGCTTGGAATTTCTAGAAGCGATCAATAATATTGACTGTGCGGATCACCAAGTTCCTGTGATTATGCTGACAGGGCAGGGTGATGAAAAAATGGCTGTGCGAGCGATGAAATTAGGGGCGGCTGATTACTTAGCTAAAGGGGATATTACCGCAAAATTACTGACCATTGCGGTTAGACAAGTACTGCAAGAATCTTTGCTCAGTCGTCAACTACAGCGATCGCAACAACAGCAAATATTAATCTCTGAAATCGCCCTGCGGATGCGCGAATTTACGGACTTAGAAGATATCTGGAATGCAGTTGTTAAAGATGTACGTCAATTTGTAAAGACCGATCGCGCCATAATTTATCAATTCAACTCAGATACGATTGGCACGGTTGTTGCCGAAGATATCATTTCGCCTTGGCAGCCATGCCTAAATGAGCAGATTGAAGATACTTGTTTTCGAGACAAGCTCGGTGGTGCATATTGTGAGGGTCGAACTTATGTTACTAATGATATTTATGCGGCTAATTTGACAACTTGCCATCGGCAACTGCTAGAAAGATTTCAAGTACGCGCCAATCTCATCGTGCCGATCCTATTGCCAAGTGAGAACAAACGCATTTTATGGGGGCTGCTAATTTTGCATCAATGCTCGGCTCCGAGGATTTGGCTAGAGTCAGATATTCAGCTAGTTCAGCAGCTAGCGGTACAGCTAGCTATCTCGATCAAACAAGCGATCACTTATCAACAAGTGCAAACTGAGCTAGCAGAACGCCAAAGAGTTGAGGTTTTACTCTTAAGTCACCAAGCTGAGCTAGAAGACAACAATGAGTTATTAAGGAAAGTCAGTGAGGAATTGCAATGTACGGTAGAGGAATTAAAGGACATTACAGATGAGCAGTTAGAGCAGTATCGACTAGTGCGCTACGAACAGGATCGCTACCAAAATTTGTTTGACTTTGCGCCTGATGGTTATCTGGTAACAGACCTAGCGGGGCGAATATCACAAGCAAATCAAGCTATTCTGGAACTACTTGCGATTAAACATGAGTTTATCTTATCAAAGCCATTGGCTGTCTTTGTTGCTCCTTCCCACAGGGATAATTTCTATAGTCAACTCGAATATCAATCAGCCTCTGGCTATGTAAAAACAACTTGGGAAATTACGCTAATAAATCGTCAGGGCAGTACTTTTCCTGCTGAAATTACCGTAACCCGAAATGTCAATTTTGCTAATTATGACCCTCACCTGTTCTGGATGATTCGTGATATCAGCGATCGCAAACGTAATGAGCGAGCATTGCAACAACTCAATCAATTTCTAGAAGCAAAAGTTAGAGACCGCACCCAAGAGCTATGGGAAGTTAATCAACTATTACAAACTGTCCTCGATACTTTCCCATTGTCAGTATTTTGGAAAGATCGCCAATCAGTCTATTTGGGATGCAACCAACTTTTTGTGCTTACAACTAGACTGCAATCTGTCCAAGATATTGTTGGTCAAAACGATTTTGATTGTTTTGAGAATGAAGCCCAAGCTCTTGCCTATCGTGCCGATGATCTCCAAGTGATGGAATCAGGCATAGCCAAAATCAACTTTGAAGAAATGATAACCATGCCCACAGGTGAGCGGACGTGGGTGCAAGCCAACAAAATCCCTTTGAGAAATACAGAAGGAAATGTGATTGGAGTTGTGGGGACTTTTCAGGATATTAGCGATCGCAAGGAAGCAGAAATCCAGTTACAGTTAGCTAATCAAGAACTTCTCCGCGCCACTAAGCTCAAGGACGAATTTCTCGCTAACATGAGCCACGAACTCCGCACACCGCTAAATTCGATCTTAGGACTATCAGAATCTCTTAAAGATGAGATTTTTGGCTCCATAAACGAAAAGCAATTAAGGGCGATTTCTACAGTCGAGTCAAGTGGTGAACATTTATTATCACTAATTAATGACATTCTCGACCTTTCTAAAATCTCATCGGGGATGATGAAACTAGATATTACATCAGTCTCAGTCAAAAATCTCTGCAATTCTAGTCTTGTCTTCGTCAAGCAGCAAGCATTTAACAAAAGAATCCAAATCGATAGCCATATTTCGACCCATATCAACAACATCAATATCGATGAACGGCGCATCAAACAAGTATTGATCAACCTGCTCACCAATGCCGTCAAATTTACGCCCAATCAAGGATTTGTCAATCTCCGCGTGGCGATCGGTAG
>JBILGV010000066.1:0-27881 GCA_044350865.1 Pseudanabaena sp.
GAAAAGTAGCGGCGACACTAGGCTTAGACCTAGATGGAGTCAGTAGAGGCGCTTTGACTATGCCTCTGAAGTTCAATCTTTGGACTATTCAGGAATCTCAGTCGCTTCAGCGCTGAGAGTGTCAAATTCGATCATTGTAGAACTTTCAGGTAAATGCCCTAAACGAATACGTTTTGCTAAATGAGGATTTGCTTTGCCAAGTTTCCACTGTATATGATTTTGAGTCCGAAGAATAGCTTTGATAATCTTATCTAAATCAGCCGTTTGTATTTCTTTCATCAGTATTTAGTCGGTAAAACGCTCATTCTAATAGACTCGCGCTGTCTTTTCAAACAAGCTCAAATGCTAAAGATTTTGACGATCTCGCAAATTTTGCAATAGGGGTTAAATTTCTCAACTATGTCTTTGATTTGTTAAGAAATTTAAATAGAGTGTATCAAAACTACATGAATTTAACTATAAAGCAACGGCTACAGAATATGAATATAAGCTTAAAAAACGTAAGTGCATTTATGTCAAATGCGTATATTTACGGATTACCGTACCTATTAATGATTTTTTAGGGTTTTGTGAGTGAGCTTTAGTAAGTATAAATACTCAAAAGATTATCCTCAAAAAAGTAACTCTGAAGAAAGTATTAAGTGATCCCCGAAGTGGCAAATTATCGATAAGAATAGACTTATTCAAAACGGAGCCAGCCTATATAAAGGCTCTGAATTTAAAAAACAAGTTAATAACCATTAAAGAAATAAATGGTTTCCAAAGGCGAAAGATAAATTTTATCTGGTGTTTGGAGATCATTTATTTTTTGGTATTCTTTATAATTTCTTGTTCTTTGAGCGATCCCTTTACAGATAAGCCTAAAAAGCTAACATTTATTCTTTGTAATTTTATATTCTTGACTAAATAAAGATAAAAACATGTATGATTTGGCTTAATTTAAACTCTCTAAATCAATCATAAAGAAAGTGTTAAGTGATCCCCATTTCGCGATAAAGTCTAGCAAAATATAATCATTAACAACGGAATCGGCTGATTTAAAGATTCTGAATTTCAATACCAATTTAAGAAAAACCATACAAATAGATGGCTTGCCCCAATAAGTAGCTTTACCTAGGTAATTTTACTTTTCAGGAGTAAGTCATTTATTTTTTGTTTTCAGGAAGTGTTTTTGAAATTTCACTTATTTACAATTTAATTGATTAAAATGCGATTAAAAATCAAAATATTATTTGTTCACGATTTTCGTCTCAGTTGTTTACAATCAACGAGAATAGATATCAATTTATTAAGAAATTACAAAATAAGTTAAGTTGTGACTTGGAAAAGTATTTGTGGAAAGATTTAATATCCGCAGCGTTATTGAAGGCTACACCCAAGGCTATTTTTTGATGTCAGAGGGAGATGGAGAGCCGATTGAGTGGTACTACACCAACGATCGCACGTTGATTCCCCTAGATGATCGCTTTCGTTATCCCAAATCTTTGCAGCGCGTGATCAACCAAAACCGTTTTGAGGTCAGAATTGATACAGCCTTTGAACAAGTGGTGCAGGGTTGCGCCGATCGCGAAACCACATGGATATCGAAAGAACTACGATCGCTTTATCTCAATTTACATAATGCAGGTTGGGCGCATAGTTTTGAAACATGGCAAGGGGATCAATTAGCAGGTGGGATTTTGGGACTTGCGATCAAAGGAATGTTTATTGGTGAGTCGATGTTTTTTAAGATTCCTGAAGGCTCGAAGGTGGCAATGGTGAAATTGGTAGAGCATTTGCGATCGCGGGGTTATGTATTGTTTGATGCTCAGTTAATGAATCCGCATCTAGCCAGATTTGGGGCATATGAAATTGGCGATCAAGCTTATCAAAATCTTTTGCAACAAGCCTTAGCTAAATCTTGTGCTTTTGTTATGGATGTCGATGACAAATGAAAATGCGTTATTGATTATCGGTGCGATATTCGTAATTTTTATTTTTTGTGTTTAGCGAGTTATCACACACAATGAGCCAAGTAGATATTTTTGAAAAGGTAAAGCAAATAATCGTCAAGTTAGACGATCTTCTTGACCCATCAATAATCGTCCCATCTGCTAGTTTTGCTAATGATTTAGGTGCTGAGTCTCTAGATTTAGTAGAATTTCTGATGGCATTAGAAGAAGATTTTAATATAGAAATTCCTGATGAAGCTGCCGAGAAGCTATTAACAGTGAAAGATGTAGTTGATTACATCAATAACTATGGTGTTGCGTCCTCTAATTAAAAAATTACCAATTCATAGCGAGAGCAACTCAAATTTTTCTGGATTGTTATTAAAGATAAAATTTACTAGAATCTTGCAACCGATCGCGACATATCGCCAACCAGTCAGACCAATCACCACCACGCCATACTCGCAAAGTTTGATCATCGCTGCCCGAAATAATTTGTTTACCATCAGGACTAAAAGCGATCGCCCGTACTGCATGTTTATGTCCTTGGAATGGTTGACCGATTTGATTACCTTGGAAATCCCATAAGCGGATAGTTTGATCATCACTGCCAGAAATAATTTGCTTTCCATCTGGACTTACCGCCACAGTTCTAACCCAGTTTTCATGTCCTTGAAATGGCTCGCCAATTTGATTGCCCTGTAAATCCCATAAACGAATTGTGCGATCGGCACTGCCCGAAATAATCCGTTGACCATCAGGACTAAACGTTACCGCACAGACCCAATTTTCATGCCCTGCAAATGGTTTACCGATGGGATTTCCCTGTAGATCCCATAGACGAATCCGATGATCCGCACCGCCAGAGACAATTTGTTGACCGTCAGGACTAAAAGCCACAGTCCAAACTCCTTGATCATGTCCTTGGAATGGTTCTCCAATTTGATTTCCCTCTAAATCCCATAGCCGCAGGGTTTGATCGGAACTTCCAGAAATAATATATTGACCGTCTGGACTGATTGCGATCGCTCTTACCCAGTTCTCATGTCCTAAAAATTGTTTGACTTGATTACCTTCCAAATCCCAGACGCAGATTGTATTATCCGCACTGCTGGAAATAATCCGTTGACCATCGGGGCTAACTGCTACGGATAAAATTCCATTCTCATGTCCTTTAAAGGGTTCGCGAATCTGATTCCCTTTCCAATCCCATAGACGCAAAGTTTGATCATTACTACCCGAAACAATCCATTCGCTATCAGGACTGATTGCGAGCGCCCAAACCCCATGCTCATGTCCTTGAAAAGCCCCACCAATCTGATAACCATCGGTTTCCCATCCTCTCAAGGTGCGATCGTCACTACCCGAAATAATTTGTCTACTATCGTTACTAAAAGCCACAGATCTGACTCCTTGCTGATGCCCATAAAGCGGTTCACCAATCTGATTACCTTGCAAATCCCATAGGCGAACTGTTTGATCATCGCTACCAGAAATAATCTGTTTACCATCAGGACTAAAAGCCACAGATCTAACCCAATTTTCATGTCCTTGAAACGGCTCACCGATCGCACGACCCTGTAAATCCCATAATTGCAGTGTTTGATCAGAACTGCCAGAAATAATATATTTACCATCTGGACTAAACGCGATCGCCCACACTCCATGCTCATGCCCTCGAAATGGTGCGCCAATCTGATTCCCTTGCAAATTCCATAATCGCAGAGTTTGATCGTTACTACCCGAAATAATTTGATTACCATCGGGACTGAAGGCAACTGCCCAGATCCAATTTTCATGCCCTTGAAACGGTTCACCAATCTGGTTCCCTTCTAAATCCCATAGACGTAATGTTTGATCATCGCCACCAGAGACAATTCTTTCGCCATCGGGACTAAAATCAACTGCCCAAATCCCCTGTTCATGCCCTTGAAATGGTTTACCAATTTGGTTCCCTTGCAAGTCCCATAAACGCAGGGTTTGATCGGCGCTACCAGAAATAATCTGCTTACTGTCTGGACTAAAAGCCACGGCTCTCACCGCCTGTTCATGTCCTTGAAAGATTCCAATTTGATTGCCTTGCCAGTCCCATAGACGTAATGATTGATCGTCACTGCCAGACACAATATATTTTCCGTCAGGGCTAATGGCGATCGCCCAGACTCCTTGCTCATGTCCATGCCAACATTGCTTTTCTCTAGCAACTTCTACTAGCGATCGCAATAAACTCTGAATAGGAACAATAACTTCCTGCGGGGAATCGTTGAAATAGGTTTCTGTAATCTTAATTGTTTGTTGCAAAGCCTTGTAAGGTTGCGTAGGTAGTAAATCAGCAATTTTGATTACCTGTTCACGCAGTTGTAATTCCATTAACTTGCGTTCAATCAAAACGATCTTATCGTTAGTATTCTGTTCACTTTGTTGATAATAACTCTGTAAAGCTGGAGAAAGAATAGTTTTCGCGTCTTGCCAATGTTTTCGCAAATGTTCCCGTAATTCCAAGATCAAACTATTGGATAATAAATAATCGACATGGCGATCATGATTTTCCCATGCTTGCCAAGCAGATTGTAGGCGATCGCCTAGTCTTCGCAAATCACGTTCCGCTAATAGCCATTCTCTAAGTCTCGACCATGCTTCTATTAATACTTTTTGGGCTAAAGTAATTGTTTTAACTTGATTCTCTTCAGATACGATTACTAGCTGTGCTTCAATTAGCGATCGCAAAACATTTTCGATCGCCATATGATCATGAATATCATTAGCCATTTCTACAAGGGTTTGGCGTGACTGGCGAATATCTTGGTTGTTTTTTTTGCTGACGAGTTTCAAGCAAATATTTTGCATCCATTTCTTTTCTAAATCCGTTTGGAGCGCATAGATTTTTTCCGCATAATCATCTAAAGCTCCCTTAATTCCTTTAATCTCATGATATGACTCAAGGGTAAGTAGACAATTTTGGCGATCGCGCTTTTTCCAGAGTTGTTGTAGCGCAAATTGTAGAAGCGGTAAATAATTAGACTGCAATGGAATATCTCCTAAAATTGCTTCTAGTAAACCGACACCTAGTTGATAACCTTGTATTTCCGCAGGTTTAGCGATCGCATCTTTTAGTTCCAAACTGGTCAGATCAGGCAACCAAACCATCTGCTCATTAATGACTTTCTCCAAATTAGGATCATTACATTCTGCTAAAAAATCAGATCGCATTGTGGCGATAATTATAATGTCTGAATCTGGTTTTTCGGAAATCTCAAGCAATATTTCGATAAATTGATTCCTTTCGCTCTCATGATGAGACAGTGTAAATAACTCTTCAAAGCGATCAATGATTAACAAAGTTGGTGATTTGACCAAATTTAGAATTCCCTGCAAGTTTTGTACAGGACTTGTCCAAGGCTGCATTTGCAATATTTCATAGCCGCGCCGACGCATTTCAGGAATCAGTTTTGCCTTTACCAAAGATGATTTACCACTTCCCGAAGTTCCAATTAAAAACAGAAAAGAATTACCAGTAGAACTTTGATCAATCTTTTGCATCAATCGCATAAAAGTGCGATCGCGTCCAGAAAACCACTGCGCTGAATTCTCTTCAAATGGATTTAATCCCATATAGGGACAAATATCTTCTACTTCCGTTTCGTCAATCCCATAATTAACAATTCGCAAGGCTTTGCCATGCCCGTAAAGTACCGCGTCCTGCCCCGTTCCATGTAATTGCGCTGCCACATAGGTAAACATCTTCCTTGTATCGACCACGCCGTGATTATTAGCTCGATCCAAACTCTTCAATACCGCCGCCTTGACCGTACTACAACTTTCATTATTATTGGTATAAAATTCCTCAAACTTGCGATAGGTCGTCAACAAAAAATAATTTTGCTTAAGTTTGCCAAAAGTCTCTCCAAAAATCTGGCAAATAAGCTCTGCTTCTAAAAAACCCTGACTCGCCTCAAGCAATAAGTCGCGATGACAACCATCTAGCAAAAATAGTAAATTACTTAAATTCGATTCCCTAATCAGAGCATTCAAGTCATTTAAGGCGATCGCATTCTCGATTCCCGTAATTTCGGCATTGTGAGTTCTGATAATCGTGTCTGACAAAGCTAAGTAGCCATGTTTTTTACCAAAACTTCCCCTCACACTGACGGCATGACCGACATAACAAATAAATATTTCGTTAAATATTTCGTGATGATCGCTGGAATTAGTTAACAACTCATGCAGACTACCTTCTAGTGCTTCGGTGGTGACATCACCCGTCAGCAAATGAACCTGAGCAAAATCACCATACTGATTGAGTACATTGGCGATCGCCTTAGCTCCATATTCCGTTTTGCTTAGGTTGCCAAGGGGCGATTTGTATTTGGTGACACCTATTACCAAAGCATATCGAGCCATAAGTAAAAATCTTAGGTAAAAATCTTAGGTAAAAATCTGCACTGCGATCACTACAATCTCATTACAGAATACAGCTAAACATCTTAATCATGCCTCCGCTAAATCTCATGATTGCGTTCAGCCTTGAGCAGTTTGAAAATTGAATTTCTTAAGTCATGTTTGTCGAGTGAATTTTCTGCTTCGGATAAATAACTTAGATTCAACGAACTTTCCTGTGGTTCTTGCCGATCTTCCTGTGGGTCATTTTTAGAGATTAGGCGATCGCATAATCCATTTATCGCCGTTGATAACTTGACTGGAACATGGGGCGCGACCAAATCAAGATTGGGATGGGTAGGCAAGTCATTGCAAGGACAACAAACAGGAACTCTTGGTCCTAGATCGAGGGAAGGTACTAGCAAGCTGCATCGAGCGCAGCCGATGATCTCCCAGCGATCGCTCAATAAATCATCGATGGTTTGATCAGTACCATCTAAATAAGCTTCATTAGCTTTTGTCGTACTAATTTCATCCCATAGTTGATTAAACAAGGGTGAGTATTCCTCACCATTTAAGATTTTATAAATTGAGACTTGCTTACCTTGGGTTGATAGGCTGATGGATTTCCCCATCTGCATCCATTGAGCAATATAATTTTTGACTAAGGTTCGTGAGGCCATAATTTAGAACCTTTTTAGATAGCTAACTTCATCAATAATTAACTCGAATGGTTCTATACAGACAATCGAGCTAACTATCATAGTTAATATAGTCTGCAAGCTTCATCAAGAATCTGAATAAATCTTTATATTTTGATTAATTACTTATTTTGTCCATAGGTTACTAGACTATGCTCCAAACTTCTCTTACTTCTGCACCAACATCTTTGTCCTCCGAGGCTGAGCCATCGATCCAAATTCGCAATTTAAACTTTCATTATGGTGAAGGAGATTTATTTAAACAGGTCTTATTTGATATTAATCTCGATGTCTATCCTGGACAAATAGTGATCCTCACAGGACCATCTGGCTCAGGTAAGACAACTTTGCTGACTTTAATTGGAGCGTTACGCACGATTCAAGATGGTAGTCTGCAAGTTTTGGGGCAGGAGCTTAGAGGATTAAATCCCAAAAAACTAGTGCAGATCCGTAAGAGTATTGGCTTTATTTTTCAGGCGCACAATCTTTTTTATTCCCTGACAGCCCGACAAAACGTGATGATGTCCACCGATCTTTATCCTCATGTTAGGGGAAATGTGGCTCCTGCGAGTCTGGCAGCGGATATCCTTGGTCAGCTAGGACTCGGTGAGCGAGTTGATTACAAGCCCCATGCACTCTCTGGTGGTCAAAAACAACGGGTAGCGATCGCCCGTGCCTTAGTAAATCGTCCAAAATTAATCCTCGCGGATGAACCAACTGCCGCTCTAGATAAAAAATCAGGGCGTGATGTAGTGACACTCATGCAAAAAATGGCAAAGGAAGATGGGATCACGATTTTAATGGTGACTCACGATAATCGGATTCTTGATGTGGCCGATCGCATTGTCAACTTGGTTGATGGCAATCTCGAATCAGACAATGTCGTAAATGACAATGTAAGTAGTGATTCGCGCACATTCATGTTGTAGCTATAAAAACAAGTAGAGCGTAACCGTCATCTTTGCCGAATTGATGCGTGGAACGGGCATCTTGCCCGTCAACAGGCTAGAAGCTCCACTATCGAACAATTAATTATGCCTACCTAGTTAGCGGTTATTTGTTCTTTGAGCCGTTGTGGTGGTAGGCATTACGGCATCATTATTAGGGGAAGCTATTTCTGTTGGATCAAGAAGTTTAATCGTCATTTGATTGTTCCTAATCCAGCCTTGTTTTCTGAGTAGTGTTTCCTGAGATTTACCAGAATTTAAGGTTTGAGGCAACTGTTCACGCAAACCACTGACACGCTGCTCAACCGAATTTACCTCGGTTATGATTTCGTCGAGTCTTTCCTTTTGGGCATTTTGGTAAGGGTGCAATCTCACGATCGCGGCGATCGCCGCGATCGACAAAGCCGCATTGACCGCAATCACAATAACCGATTCAGTTGCTTTGGCGCGATAAAACTGCTCTCTTTTACGTTGGACACTGTGGGCAACGGCTTCGCTGTAATTATTTGCCGCACCAAATTGAGTGTTGGTTGTAGGTGTCAAACCAACAGCAGATACAGAATAATTACTGTACGAATTTGGCGCAGGAGGCTTTACTGCATACTGACCTTGCGATCGCCGCATGGCTTGTTTTTGTACTTCTGGGGAAAACCGCGCAGATAAATCTCGTTTGGCGACCATTCGCAACCTCTAGGTTGTAAAAAAGGCATTGAATTCTGGAAAAAGTGGTATGCAATTAATTCTTTAAAAGGTTCGCTGAGTAACTCTTCTAAAGAATTAATTGATTTTGCCTACAGTGCAAAGTGCTATGTAGAAACGAGGACTAGGAATTAGAAAGAGCAGAACCCAACAAAGCTGCCAATACTGCGGGGAACAGTGCAACTACCAATGCTGTGAACACTTGAGTATCTGAAAGATTCATACAATATCTCCTAATATATTAAAGTGATTATTTCAACCTTAAGAATACACTGTCGCATCAAACATTGACTAGCTAGCCAAACAAAATCTAACAATTCTCATCATTAAAATGGAATACATGAATTTTTAATGTTCTAAAATAAACTGCTGAATACGATCGCAGGTTTCAGGACGAATCTCATGCTCCATTTCATATTCTTCATACTCTACAGTTATCCCTAAGTGATCGAATATTTCCTTAGTATTTCGCGCGATGTGAATGGGAACAACTGAATCAAGGGTACCGTGAGCGATCAAAATCGGGGGTAAATCCATATTTGCGAGTTCTTGCAACTCCTCTTCAGTAATGTGCAAATAACCGCTTAAGGAAATTAACCCTGCTAAAGGAAATGCAAGCCCTATATCTAAAGTCATCGCGCCGCCTTGGGAGAAACCTAACAAAAATGTTTTTTCAAGGGGAATTCCTGTTAGGGCTGGTAAGTCTTCCAAAAATTGGCTTAGTAATTCGCAACTTTGGGCTAAACCTTCGGTATCCATACTTTGCAAGTCATACCACATTTTGCCATCGGGCATGGGGTGGTCGAACGGGGCTTCAGGACAAATCCATTGATAATTGCGCAGTCCAACCAGAGGCACAAGGGAGATCAAATCATCACAGTTTGCGCCCCAACCATGCAGTGCGACGATCGCACCTTCGGCATCGGGGTTGGGTAATTGCGTGGGAAGCGATCGGTAATTTAATGTCATAAGCGAAATTATATATACAATGGAAACGCATGATATATGCACTTTTAAAAATCTGACTATAAAACCTTCTAAAAATTGCTGGAGAATCGCCTGAATGCAACTCGTCGCGCTTCAGAACTTACTGGACAACTCATCATTCGCCGTCCTCTTTGCGACTATGCTCATTTTTTGGGTGCATGTCGCTTTCCCCAACTTGCCCTACTTACGATCGCTAGGTAATGCGGGCATGGCGATCGCTAATCTTTCTATCGCAGCCTTATTAGGAGCGCGTTGGCTTGATGCAGGCTATTTCCCCCTTAGCAATCTTTACGAGTCGCTGTTTTTCTTGGCGTGGGGCATTACCACCATGCATATCGTGGTTAACCGCATTGGTAGTAAAAGTGCTAATGACAATGCTAAGCGGTTGATCGGTGCATTCACTAGTCCTGTGGCAATGGGGATCACCGCTTTTGCGGCGATCGCTTTACCTGATGGGATGCAGATATCGGAGCCGCTAGTACCTGCGCTCAAGTCTAATTGGTTGATGATGCATGTTAGCGTCATGTTGCTTAGCTACGCGGCTTTGATGACAGGCAGTATTTTAGCGATCGCTTTTTTAATCGTCACTCGCGGTCAAGATGTGGTTTTGCAAGGCAGTTCCTTCGGCACTAATTTGCGTAGTCTTGCTGATCCCGCTTCCAATAATTCTAATAATTCAAATTCTGAAACATTTGCTGCCTTTGCTGTTGAAGGGATGGGTAGTGTTTTAAATTCAGTTAATTTGCCATCAACAAGTACCGCCACATTAATTCCTGAAACGCAAACTACGCCACTCTCTTTACGTCGGCTTACTCTCGGTGAAACTTTAGATAATCTCAGTTATCGAGCGATCGGCTTAGGATTTCCTCTGCTGACGATTGGGATCATCGCTGGTGGCGTATGGGCAAATGAAGCTTGGGGTTCCTATTGGAGTTGGGACCCCAAGGAAACATGGTCTTTGATTACATGGCTAGTATTTGCGGCTTATTTGCATACACGCATTACCAAAGGTTGGCAAGGACGTAAGCCTGCGATTTTGGCGAGTTTGGGCTTATTGGTAGTTTGGACTTGTTATTTGGGCGTAAATCTTCTGGGCAAAGGGTTGCATAGCTATGGCTGGTTTTTATAGCCTTGTGCAATTAAAAACGATATGTCAACAGTCCTCAAAACATTACAGAATGGATTGAGTTAGGAACAACAGCAGCAATTTTTCTTTTTAGAAATTTTCCTTTTTGCGGAGTTCTTGCTGTAGTTTCGGCAAGCTTTCTAACTCCAACACTGTAATTTGTCCAGAATTAGCGCCGCCCTTACCGTTTTGTAATACCTCTATCCAATAGGCATACTGCTTACCTTGCCGCAATTCTCCCTGCAAAGCCGCAAGAATTGGTGAAGCATTTCGACTTTGCGATCGCCTTAGCATATCCGCCGTGGGATAGGAATAAACCCGTTTAGCTGTGGCATAGTCACGCATAATTTCGGGACCATAGATAGATCGCAAAGCTTCCTCTAATCGCGATCGCGTCACACTGGTGATAATGTCAAAAAGATGAATTTGCTCACTTCTGATCACATAAGCATTCCCCCGAATTTCCGCTACCCCTGGTAATAAAACACTTGCCTGAAATTGAAATCGCCTTGAGGGAGTAATACTTTTTCGCACTAGAAGGCGCTCGCCAATGGCTGGACTAAGAGCAGGATTAGTTTTTACCCAAGCGGCGACTTGATCTGGTGTTTGTCCAGGTAAAGCGATCGCCGATGGCATCAGCATTTGCCAAGCAGTTGGTACTGCCATATTGATGATTTGCGTCAAAAAGGTTGTAGCGATCACACCCTGTTTTGTCCGCTTAGTATTTTCGCTTTTAAAGCAATTCATGTAAGTCCTCGAACCAAATAAATCCTGATAAAAAAATTTAGCTGGCAAATAATGGGTGAAAGGATATCACAGTCTGCATCAATTGCAATGACTTTTTCAGGTTTTATTCGACAAATCCAAGGTGCTGTTATTTTGTAGCAGTGATTCAAACAATGAGAAATTATGGGAATTAGCTGGGAGTAAGTATTTCAGACCTTCATTCAAAAAAAATCAAAAAAAATATTGATAGGGTATTGACAAACGCCTTGTAAATCTACATAATAAGGAGCGCTTAAATAAAGAAATAAAAAAACAAACTCGAAAAGAGTCAGTTCAAATCATTTCTCAAGCAAAATATTTAAGTCAAAGTTTGGGTTCGTAGTTCAATTGGTTAGAGCACCGCCCTGTCACGGCGGAAGTTGCGGGTTCGAGCCCCGTCGAACCCGTTCTAGTTGTATCCTTTGTAGCGATCATCTATTTCTACCCTAGAAATAGAAAAATAGATCTCATGAATAGCGGTTCGGAGTTAAGTCTTCCACCGCTATTTATTTTTTGTCAGATGAGTAGGATTAGTCTTCGTCACGATTCGAGACTAAAATATACTTAGATTAAAGTTTCTTAATATTTGGGCAATCGTTTTGGACAATCGTATGGGGCTAATCCAATCAGAGTGGTTCAAAAGTTTGCGAAGTCGCTCTTTTGACTTTGAACTGGGGGCGATCGCAATTATTTATTTTGTGCAGGGCGCGATTACGATCTCGCAGCTTGCCGTCAGTTTCTTCCTCAAAGACGATTTGGGACTTAGTCCTGCGGAAGTCGCCTCAATGATCGGGATTACGATGCTCCCTTGGACGATTAAACCCCTGTATGGTGTGATTTCCGATGGGTTTCCCGTGTTTGGCTATCGCCGCCGTCCTTATCTATTATTGTCCAGCTTTTTAGGGGTTTTTGCATGGGCGAGCATGGGGTCTTGGGTGGCGACACCTTTTTGGGCGATCGCCATGATTGCGATCGGATCATTATCGATTGCCTTTTCCGATGCAATTATTGACGCTCTGATTGTCCAACGCGCCAGATTAGAACCAGAGGGGGATGCAGGCTCATTACAGTCCTTTAGTTGGATTGCCTCATCGATTGGCGCGATCACTTCAGCTTATTTGAGCGGCTACTTACTGGAGCATTTTGGCGCAAGATTTGTATTTGAAATCGCTGCAATTTTGCCGCTTTTAGTGGGGATCGCCGCCTTTGCGATCGCCGATCCGCCAATGTCCACAGTTTTTATTCTCGTTCCCGATCCTACAACAGGGATAAAGTCAGAGGCTTTATCTAGAAATTCACAATTATGGATGTCCCTAAAAGCAAATTTAACGCAGTTGCGCCAAGCATTTACTAACAAAGCCATTTGGCTACCTGCCGCTTTCTTATTTCTTTGGCAAGCTACGCCCAGTTGCGATACGGCTTTTTTCTATTTCACCACCAATGAACTAAAATTTAATCCCGAATTTCTCGGCACAATGCGATTTTTTGCGAGTTGGGCAGGATTATTTGGCGTATGGATATTTCAACGTTTTTTTAAAGGAGTCGCTACCCGCAAGATCTTCTTTTGGACAACCATCGTTTCTACCTTGCTAGGGCTAACCAGTTTATTGCTTGTTACTCATGTCAATCGCTCCCTAGGCATAGGCGATCGCTGGTTTAGTCTGGGAGACAACTTAATTTTGACGATCGCTGGACGTATTGCCCTGATGCCCGTTTTAGTTCTGGCGGCGCGGCTCTGTCCTGAAGGAATTGAAGCAACGTTATTTGCGCTGTTAATGTCAGTGATCAACATCGCATCTCTCTGTTCCTTTCAATTAGGTGCGGGTTTAACCCATCTGCTTGGTGTGACCGAATCTAATTTTACAAACCTTTGGCTATTGATTTTAATTGCTAATCTGAGCAATGTTTTGCCATTACCACTTTTAAAATGGTTGCCTGACGAGAATAAAACATAGTCGGATTCTATTTGTCTTAAAATACACCTAAATGAAATATTAACTTTTGATTTCAATCTTTAAAAATGCTTAATCAAGTGGATGTACCTGCAAACTTAGACTCACCGCCAAAACTGCCTCTGATTCAAATGTTTCGGATTGGCTTGTTCCAAATGGGTTTGGGGATCATGTCTTTGTTAATCGCAGGGTTGCTTAATCGACTGATGATTAACGAACTGACGATCCCCGCCACCCTCGCGGCAGGGTTTATTGCCATGCCTCTATTTGTGTCACCTACCCGCGTTTGGTTTGGACAGACATCTGATGCCAAAACTATTTTTGGCACTCATCGTTCTGGCTATGTCTGGATTGGCTCGGTAGTATTTGCAGCTATCGCTTTTTTACTCACACAAGTAATGTGGGAACTGGGACGCAGTGTCCATGAGATTGGCTGGAATGGAATTACTTATGGATGGGTAATTTTGTTAGGAGTGATGTTTGCGCTCTATGGCATGGCAATTAGCTTTAGTTCTACACCCTTTGCCGCGCTGCTGGTGGACATCTCCGATGAAGAGGAGCGCTCAAAATTAGTGGGGATCGTCTGGTCGATGCTGATGGTGGGTATTGTGATTGGTGCGATCGTGGTTTCTAAGTTATTGCAATGCTCAGAAGCTCCACCCAGTAATATTTCCATTTATGCTGATCCCAACAGACTCGTAGGATTACAAAGCACGGTTAATTTTGTATTTACGATTATTCCGATGGCGGTAGTCGCTTTAGCGTTCTTTGCTACCTATGGTGTTGAGCAGAAATATTCCCGTTATAAAGTTAGGGTTGCTGAAAATCATATCCTCAATGGAACTACAGCAACTGAGGATAAACTTAGTTTGGGTAAGGCTTTACAAGTATTGACAGCCAGCAAACAGACTGGTTTATTTTTCTCCTTTTTGTTAATGATGACTATCGGTATTTTTATGCAAGACGCAATTATGGAACCCTTTGGTGGTGCTGTATTTGCAATGAGTATTTGCAAAACTACACAACTCAATGCTGCTTTTGGGACAGGGACATTAATTGGGTTGAGTTCTTCAGGATTTTTAATTGTGCCGCGTCTTGGCAAACAAAATTCCACTAAACTAGGCTGCTATATGGTTTCAGCCAGTTGTGCTTTACTGCTAATTGCGGGATTTACTCAACAAACTCTAGTATTGCAAGTAGCCTTAACCATATTTGGATTTGCATCAGGAATTACGACTTCAGGAGCCTTGAGCTTGATGCTTGATCTCACGGCTGCCGAAACCGCAGGTACTTTTATTGGTGCTTGGGGATTGTCTCAAGCGATCGCTAGAGGTATCGCGACTCTCTCAGGTGGTATCGTACTGGATATTGGCAAGAAAATCTTCAGCATCCCAATCTATGCTTTTAGTTTTGTATTTGTCTGTGAAGCGGGTGTAATCCTTTTTGCCGCATTTTTATTAGGGCGCGTAAATGTACAGGAATTCCGTACTGATGCAAAACAGGCGATCGCTACGGTATTTGCCAACGAAATCGATTAACTTCGACTTCGCTCAGTTAGCGCTGACTGAGCGAAGCTGAAGTCAACCTCCGAACCCACCAAGAGAATTAAAATTAGCTGCACTTTGACTTACTCGCATTGCCGATTGCGAAAAAACTTGAAAAGCTTTCCGAATTTCAGAATCGCTATTCGCAGGAGTAAGAATCCACTCATCACGGATTCCCATTTCTTTAAAAACCTTCCGAAAATCCGTAGAGTTATCATCGATGCCCATTGCGGCAATAATGTGATTCTCCATCTGCAACATATCATGGGCGATTGCCGCCACATCTTTAGCGCTATGACGCACCGAGCCGCAATCATCACCATCGGTAATAATCAGCGTCACCGTCCGCACAGGCACACCATTATCCGAAAATTCCTGTGCTTTCGCTAATACAGTCCCCAGTAGCACTACTGTTTGATCGTAAAGGGGCGTACCTTTATTCGGATAGTAATTTTTGGTGTCCATCCTAATTGCCTGTGCGATCGGGCAGTAGGGATAGAGAACATCTCCATTAAGGTAGCGATTGTGAATGAGAATATTATCCTGTTGCTGCGAAGATGTTAGCGCATCAATTACAGAATTATGTCCGCCTCGCACAGCTTGAGCATTACCAGCATATTGAATCGAACCAGAGTCATCAGGCATAATTGTTACCAGCACGACTTCACTGGACATCACATCATCAACATGGATGCCAAGCCCTGCTTGAATTTGTGCGCCGAGGTCATAAACAGTAAGAGTTTGCAAAGATTCATTAGAAAGGGTTCCATCATCTAATGCGGATTGGAAAAGGTCGTTAATGTTTGTCATTTTATTTGGTGATTGGTGATTGGTGATTGGTAATTGGTGATTGGTAATTTCCTCCCTTTTTCCTTGCTTAAACTGCTTTCTCCCAAAACTCCATTGTGGTTGGAGCGATCGCTTTAGGATCTTCTTGGTAGATTTCTTGCAAACAAGCTAGGAAAGCTTTGGCATAGGCTTTTAAACCTAAGAGAGAGAGGCTACGGAGAATACGGGTGATTCTCAAATGGTTGTGGTTCATTGGGCGGAGCCAATATTGTCGGCGTGAATCAAAGTTGGCAGCTTTGGTAATTTGTACTCCTAACTCTTGAGAAGTGACGCATTGTAAACCGTAAAAATCAAGTAATAACTTGAAGGAACGATATAAGCTTCTGCGAAGTTCTTTGTCAGCAAGAAATGCGGCAATTACAGATTCATCAAGAATGGGAGCATTAGCGCTAAATTTGCTAGGTTCGGGAAGAGGGAATAGCCACTGAATGTAGTTATGCACATTTTCAAGGCGATCGCGCTGCCAAATCCAAATATCTTCAAGTTTGCGCCCTTCAGGATTAGCCGATTCACCACGATAAAAAGAGAGCAAAGCGTTCATAGACCACACCTCATAATTAGATTTTAGCTGGATAACAAGCGTTCAAAGAATCCTTTCTTGGGTTGAATAGAATCTAAATATTCTCTGAGCAGGCGCTCGATTAATTCCGAACTGGTAGTGTTCTCTTTGGCAAGAATTGCCACTAGATATTTTTCTGTTTCATAGTCCAAATTGATACTCATCATAGGATTCACCTCTTGTTAGCGATCGCTTTAAGCAAAATTGAGATCTGCCCAAGATTCCATTGCCGTAGTGGATTTGACCAAGTGCATACCAGCATCAGCAAAGCGTTGAAAGGCTGCATCCGCTTGATCGGTATAGTCCACAATATTAGGAACGACTACAGGCGAAGTGCAATCTTCGAGCAGATAGACCTTCTTGGCAAGTTTAGGATCGTGCGCTAAAATCTCGCTGAGCAAATCTTGTATCGTCCATGCAACGCAATGGCTCTTGGCTTGCCCTGCAATAATTACGGCATCAAATTCTAGTAACCTTTGCAAAAAGCGGGTGTTTTTCTGAGCGATTGGTCTACCATCGGCTCCATCCATTACTTCAGGACGCAAGACAGAATAGTTTTCCGTAAGAGGATTGCCACCCTTAATCTCAAAATTAGTCTGACTATGCCTTGCGATATTATGGAAAAACATTGCTTCTTCGACAGAAGAAACTAGCGCGTGACCGATACCACCAAGCATGGAGTGATATGCCCATACGGTAAGCGGAAATTTGCCATCATCGCTCAGTTTCTGGACATAATGCAAAGCGTGGCGCTGGATTGCCATGTAGTTACCTTTGGCGAGACTGTAGGCGATCGCAGGATTTACTTTCCACTTACCCTTTTGGACATCTTCTAAAGTAATGGAAGTAGCATTAGGAATGGGATGTTCGCCTGCATCATTCACCCAAAATATGGGATGGAAGATTTGCATGGCGGTATGGGTATCCATCGTGGGCGCAATTTCGCTGATGTGGTGCAGGTTACGATAGATAAATTCGCACAAGCGCACATTATCATCGATCGCACCAGTACCAGATCTTCCACCAACAAACAGCTCATGATCGGGAATACAAAAGGTATTCTGAACATCGATCGCCATTAAACAAATTTTCTTGCGATCTTTTGCGGCGGGTGTAATGCCATGCTGTTTCGCCCATGCTTCGGCTTGATTAGCACGATCTTGATAGGGAACGCGCCATACCGATCCGACTTTGTGGCGATCGAAGAAGGCAGGAATAGGAAGTTGCGTGGCAATTACGTTTTTCATTAGTATTGTACCTATTAGTAAAATTTGGCTGGCTTGATTATTAAACCTTTAAACTTGGATCGCCTAAAGGATGGGATTGAGCATTGAAGAAAAACAATTCTGAGTAAGGAAAATCTCTATGAAGCTTTGCTATGAGTACTTCATCTAGCTGCCTCATTGAAATGGCTATCTTATTTATATTCGCAGTTTTCATAGCATTTATAAGGTGCTGATCGCTCTCTCCTAATGAATGACCAAATACAACAAGAGAATCCTTGTGCTTCTGGAATTCTGAGTACGCAAATGATAGATAATCAGATTTGTAAATTGATTCTAACTTCTCTCTTGAGCTACCTTCAGCAATAAATACAGGTGTTACATCATTTTCTATATCCCATAAACTTTCAAACTGATTTAAAATGTTCCCATCTGAACTATTACCCAGTTTTCTCGTTCTTCCTTCTTGTCTGTAAAGATGGAGAGCGCCATGAAGATAAAGAACTCTTGTCGGGTTACCGCGTATTTCTATATCTGTAATATCAAATCTTTGTTGACCATTCCAAAAATAGTCTCTAAAAGGAGTTTTATTTGACATGATTGACCAATAAATTAGTAAATCATAGTTGGTAGAATACACACAACTATACTTACTAAGGGCTTCTTGAATAGAATTGAAAATATTTGGTGAGACATCTGACCACTCAACATGCACTTTTTGCACAGCTTCAACCAGAGCATTCCGAACGTTATTGTAACGCTCACGAATAATCTGCTGAATTATTGAATTATTAGGCTCACCAAGTATTGTATTAGTCTTTTTGGTGATTAAAAGATTAGCTAGAACTTTTTCAAAATTCCCATTCGCATCCCAATCAGTAAAAAGCTGTATATCTGAATCTGACAAAGGATGATTAGAATTTGATAAAGCTTGTTGATATAGTGACGAGTATCTAAACTTATCCCAAACTGCACAGCTTGCTCCATTACCAATGAGGATTTCTGATCTCCTAAAATGTTGCTCTATATTTTCCCATGAGTGAAGTTTTGAATGTCTTTTGAATCCTTGCATGTTATTTTCTCCTAAATTAATAAATGCTCTTTTGTTTGCCGAGACTTATAGCTAATTCTTCGTTGTACTTCCTTGAGGAGGAAATAGAATAGGCTAAGCTAACTGCAACTGCAAAATCTTTTGGGTGTGAATCACATAGATCCCTTGAGAGGCGACGATTAGGGAACAGCCGCTATCAACATAGGGTTCAGTTTCAGGGAAAGTTTTCGTAATCATAATCTGTCCATTGTTTACCTCAACTCTATCAATACCCTCATCAGTGGGAACGAATAGCCAATTTGCGATCGCACTGCCTCCATGAATATTTGTTAACCATGCAATGTCACCTTTTTGTCCTGCGAGAGTTGCTACTAATTCACCGTTAGGACGCAATACAGAAACTCGATGGATTATTTTGCCTTGCTCTTGGGTGATGGTAAAGAACCAGCAGAGATCATTGCTAAAGATGCAATTTGCATTAATTAGTTCTCCTTGAATTGAAGGAAGTTGGACGCGATCGCATATTCCTGAACGCTTAGCGTCAAAGGTAAATGCAACACTGATTGCACCTGCACGATAGAAGCCAAAACCGAAGGTTTCACCAATCCAAAACTGAGTTTGTCCTTCGAGAATGTCACCGATATATTCATTCCCTAGCTTGCCATCGCGGAGTAATTGACCTTGATCAATCCAATAGCGAGAGAAAGAATTAGCTCGGATTAACTCGGCGGCGATCGCTTGCGTTTGTCCTTGAGTGAGAGTAAGCGCTTTACCTTGTTTAGAAACGATTGTGGACTTACTAAAGATTGTAAATTGAATACTAGCATCGAGTTCTCCTGATAATAAGACTGTGTTATCTTCGCGTTTGAATTCATGATTAACGTGATAGAGGTAATGGAGAAAATTGTTTTGTAAAGCGACTTGAAGAATTACACCTTCAGTTTGGAAAATATGGATAACCTTACACTTGCCTTCACCCCATGCCGCTATCTTAGAGGGATTGGGGAGAATCGCGATTAAAGGCATACAGATTGGGCAAGTGTCCCTTAAGTGTTCGATTCCACATTGTTGACAATTTTTCCATTGCATTGATGTAAGAAGTGATTGAGGGAAAATACCGCGCCAATCTTTTTCAAAACAATTATGGAAATGGTGCAATAAGTCATCGGATAAAACTTTGTAAGGAATCGCGGGTTTTGGATAGCGCACATCGGGATGAAAAATGGTAATCCTTTGGAGTGGTCTGGCACTGTGGGGAATCATTGCTGTTTGCGATTTGGGCTTGTATACGCCGCCATAGGGATCGACATAGAGGAGGCTCTGCATTAACATCACCGTGAAGGCATACCAATCGGAGTCTGGATTATGCTGACTGGTAAGAATTGGCTGATTGGCGTTGCGATCGCACAGGATCGGATCGACAAATCTTGCTGTGAACACCTGACAGGGAAACTGCCCAAACTGAAAGGAATCAGCATCAATGAGGTTAACTTGATTTTGCGAAACCAACAAATTCAGATCGTTAAAATCACCAATCGTGACATTGACTTGATGGATTTTCAGAACTGTTTCATGCAAGTCGCGAAATAAGCTAGTGACCAATTGCTGCGAGATACCGTTTGTATTGCGATAGGTGCGATCGCTATATTTCAATAGTGGCAATGTGTTTTGCAAGAAGGGCATCGCATAGCCCAATATCATTCCCTGTTTGTCTGTGGCTAAAGCTTCAGGTTTAATCACCCTCACAGGCAGATTTTGTGGAAAAGCAGGGAGCTTTTGCTGGTGGATCGATAATCTTGCTTTAGCCGCTAATTGTTCTTGAGGAAGCAATTGATAATCAGGATGATCGGCGGTTTTGAATAGTTTGAGAACTTTGCCATTCTTTAAGTCATAGATATCTGCCTCGCCACCTTTGCCGATCGCATTTTTAGGATTAACTTTAATCCGTTTTTGATTGAGATAGACTTCCATGAGGTTGCTCCAATGCTTTAAGGCAATTGATAAACTTTTCTAAACTCAGTCACCGTATGACGAATGCGCCGATCTAACTTTTTCCATACTGGTTTAGCGATCGTATTAGGTACACCACTATAAAAGGCTTCAGCGATACTGCCCGTAATACAAGCGATCGTGTCACTATCACCACCAAGGGATACGGCATTGCGAATTGCATCTTCAAAATCTGTGGATTCTAAAAAAGCAATAATTGCTTCGGGAACACTTTTTTGACAGGACACCTCAAACTTATAATTGGGGCGAATTTCATCGATGGTGCGATGCAGATCGTAATGAAAATTTTGCTCAATATAATCTTGAATTTCGGCTTTAGTTTTACCCTGACGCGCTAAGAAAACCGCAGCCGCAGTCGCCTGTCCACCTTTGATTCCTTCAGGATGATTATGCGTGGTTGCCGTGCAACGTTCTGCTTCCTTGAGAACATCTTCAAGATTGTTGTATGCCCATGCGATCGGGCTGACGCGCATTGCTGCTCCATTACCCCAACTGTTATATCCTTCTTTCCGATTGCTCATTGCCCAGCAAGTAAATCTCTGTCCAAAACCTGCTAATGGATAGCGCCAAAAGCATTTTTTGAAGTTGCCAGTATAGCTAGTTCCCGTAAGAAGGGATTGTGCTACAGCATAGGTAAGAACGGTGTCATCACTAAAATGACTGCCAAAGGAGAATAGTTTGAAGTCTTTACGCTTCATCGGAACTACTTCGTAAATCGAGCCAATAATATCACCAGCAATCGCACCTAACATAAGTCATACCTCTTTTTTCTAATCACTACCAAACTCGTGTCATCTGATAAAACTCCTGATCGCTTAATTAGCTCTCTCTTATTCCAATCAGGCTTAGTTTCCTCCCGATTTAGCATTGCTAATTTGCGGCGTATGGCATCGGGATTTTTGAAATAGCGGGCTTCTTGCCAAAATTGATGGATATCTTCAACTTTTACTAGATCGCTAATTCCATCAGTAGCAATCAGAAGAGATTCTAGTTCTGAAGTAGGTAGGCGATCTCGTATTTCAAAATTAATTGCTTCAGGTTTGTATAGACCATAAGCGAGATAGGGCGGTGCATTATCAGCATAGGGTGGAATTTCTGTAAATTTGCCATTGATAGCGATCGCGCCATCGCCCATAGAGAAAGTGACGGTTTCGCTAGATATAATTACAGAGCCGAGAATTGTAAATAACAAATAGTCATTCACAAATTCCAAATCACCACTAGACAGCGCGACAAAATCTTTTAACTTCTGTAATAAATTTATTTTCACAGAATCCCAAAATTCAGGCTTAGATATTTCTAAATCTTGATCGGAGGATTGATTGAGTAGATCGGCGATCGCATTAATTACCAATCTCGCTCCCAACTTTGCACCGACTTCGCTATGTTTACCACTGCCGCAGCCATCGCACACTACTGCAATTATAAATTTTTCATTAGCGACAATACGATAAGCATCCTGATTATTTTTGCCAGCAAAAACATGGTTACGTCCGATGATTGAACCGCTTGCATATTCAAATTGATTTGCCAAATCTTGACTAGAGGAGTCAGAAATTTCTAGCAATCGCTCATCGAGAATACCTACTTGTTCCTGCATCACGATATAGTGTATAAACTACACAAACTAATATAGTGTTATTTTTACACTATGTCAAGAGCGATCAAGGAAAAAGTTGAAAGGAAAAAGTTGAAAGGAAAAAGGAAAAATTCTCAAATGTATAACTATAAATATCCTCGACCTGCGCTCACAGTGGATTGCATTGTGTTTGGGTTGGATGCTCAACAAAAACTTAAGGTCATGCTGATCATGCGTGATATCCCCCCATTTGAGGGACAATGGGCGATCCCTGGGGGATTTGTGCGGATGGATGAAACTTTGGAACAAGCGGCTTTGCGTGAACTACAGGAAGAAACTGGGATTCATGATGTGTTTTTGGAGCAGCTATATACTTTTGGGGACTTGGAGCGAGATCCCCGCGATCGCACGGTGACGGTTGCTTATTACGCATTGATTAACTTGGTTGAGCAGCAGATTCAAGCGGCGACAGATGCGCGTGAGGCAAATTGGTTTGCGATTTCTGAGATACCTAAATTAGCCTTTGACCATGATCAAATTTTGCAAACAGCGATCGCTAGATTACGTGGCAAAATTCGCTATGAGCCAATTGGGTTTGAACTACTGCCCCAAAAATTCACCCTGACGCAATTACAAAAACTTTATGAAATTGTCTTAGATCGTCAGCTTGACAAGCGTAATTTTCGTAAAAAAATCTTAAGTATGGATTTGCTAATTGATACCAATGAACTCGAACAAGGTGTATCCCATCGTGCGGCGAAGCTTTATCAGTTTGATGAGAATAAATACTTAGAGCTAAAACAAAATGGCTTTAATTTTGAGATCTGATTTTGAGATTTAAGTAGCTATGCATACACTGCAAAGAGATGCATGTAAACTTAGCGATCGCAAACCGAGTATTAAAGCTACGATGTATAAGTAGTTGTATTTGCTTTCCCCCCGTTTCCCTAGCCCACCTTTGAGCCAAACCGTATGTATAAAAGGGAATTTAAGATTCCAAGTCAATATACAAATAATTTCTACGATGGTTCAATCTACGATCTTGTTTTTCTAGACTTAGAATGGTGTCGCGATTTTCATAAGGATGGATTAGTCGTACAAAAAATTTTTGGATACACTCTTACGCGCATTCTAGAAAATAGCAATGAGCAGTATATCAAAATTCAATTTATTGAGTCAGGTACGCAAGAAAAAAGAATAATCCAAGATATCTTGAATGATTTGCAAAATTTTCAAGGCAAGTATTTTATCGGTTATGGGCTTTCCACCAGCGATATGTTTTGTCTGAAACAAAGAATGGATGCTCTGGATTTTATTCCCAAGGTAGACAATATTAAGATTTTAGATTTACAGAAAACAAGTCAACGTAATGATTTAAATCAAGGTTTAAACAATCTATTTGCTTATCTAGGAATTCCAATTTGCAAACGAATTAAGGGATATTATGTTTTTCGGAATGGGAGCAAGGTACTGCACAAGGAAAAAGGCTACGAAACGGTTTTGAATGAAATCTATGAGTATTGTCTGGAGGATGCTGAAAACTATTTTCATATCATTCATAATTGGCAAACCCAATTTCCTTTAGTCGATCGCACTAAGCATCAGATCGTAAATCTCAAAATCGATCCCCGTTCAGAACATCGGATTAGGTCAAGGCGCGGAGCCGCATTACAAAGACCATAAGAACTTTAGTTCTTGGTTCTCCTTAATTTGCAGTAGTATATAAAACAAGCATTTTTACAAGCATTTTTTAGAAGAAAGCGTGATTGATACTCGTCTCGATCTTTACCCAGCAACGACATTTCCTAATGGTTGGCGCGGACTAATACATCGCTATGCCGATTACTTGCCAGTGACCGACCAAACGCCCATAGTCACTTTACATGAAGGCAATACGCCTTTAATTCCTGCGATCGCTTTGAGTCAGAGACTTGGGCGCAATATTAAGGTTTTGCTGAAATATGACGGACTTAATCCCACAGGCAGCTTTAAAGATCGCGGTATGACAATGGCGATCTCTAAGGCAAAGGAAGCGGGATCGGCGGCAGTAATTTGTGCGAGTACGGGTAATACTTCGGCGGCGGCGGCAGCCTATGCCAAGCGCGGTGGCATGAAAGCTTTTGTATTGATTCCTGATGGCAAAATTGCATTGGGTAAACTTAGTCAAGCTTTGATCTATGGGGCTGAGGTGATTGCGATCGATGGTAATTTTGATCAAGCTTTGACAATTGTGCGTGAGCTTTCCGAAAAATTCCCGATTACATTAGTTAATTCGGTCAACCCCTATCGCTTAGAAGGTCAAAAAACTGCCGCCTTTGAATTGGTGGAAGCGATTGGTGATGCTCCTGACTGGCTCTGCATTCCGATGGGTAACGCGGGGAATATCACCGCCTATTGGATGGGCTTTTCACAATATTATGGGTCTGGTAAATCCAAGAAATTGCCGCGAATGATGGGATTCCAAGCGGCGGGTTCGGCTCCTTTGGTGACGGGCAAAATCTTCGATAAGCCCGAAACGATCGCTACGGCAATCCGTATTGGCAATCCTGCTAACTGGGCGAAGGCTTTGAGAGTCAGGGAAGAGAGTGGCGGTGATTTTCACAGTGTCACCGATGTGGAAATTTTGTCAGCTTATAAATTCCTCGCAGGTGAAGAGGGGGTTTTCTGTGAACCAGCCAGTGCGGCTTCGGTCGCAGGTTTGCTAAAGGTTAGCGAACAAATTCCGTCAGGAGCCACTATTGTCTGTGTGTTGACAGGTAATGGCATTAAAGATCCCGATACAGCGATCGCCTGTGCCGAATCGAAATTACATAAGGGCATTGCCCCAGATATTACTAGTGTCGCGAAAGTGATGGGCTTTTAACAAAAATTTCTTCCAATACGAGAGTTTTTGGTTTCGCTGCTACTTCAAAATCAAGAGAGTTCCACGCTCAGGGTAAGACTCTCTTGATTGGTTATGGATTGCCATATAGCCGTAAAAACAATATAGTTGTTTGAAAAATTGTAGTATCTACAAGATTATCAGGGACATCAGATTTATGTCAGCAGCTACCAAAAAATATCGATTGATTACCCGTAGCGATTTTGACGGGGTTGTCAGTGCCGTATTGTTCAAAGAACTGGATATGATCGACGAGATCCTCTTTGTTCATCCCAAAGATGTGCAGGACGGTAAAGTTGAAGTTTGCGATCGCGACATTCTGAGTAACTTGCCCTATGTCGAAGGCGCTTATATGGTTTTTGATCACCATGTCAGCGAGACGATGCGAATTTACGACACTCCCACCAATCATATAATTGAAGGTGAAGCCCCCTCAGCCGCAAGAGTCGTCTACAACTACTATGGTGGCAAACTGAAGTTTCCTCGCATTTCACAGGCGATGATGCTAGCCGTGGACAAATGTGATTCTGCTCAATTTGATATAGACGATATCCTAAATCCTGACGGATGGGTATTACTGAGTTTTCTCATGGATTCGCGCACAGGATTAGGGCGGTTCCGTGACTTTACGATTTCTAACTATGCCTTGATGATGGAATTAGTCGAAGCATGTCGAACAATTTCTATCGAAGAAATCATGGAGATTCCAGATGTAAAAGAGCGCGTAGATCTCTATCTAACACAGCAAGAAATCTTCAAGAAGCAGATTCAAAATTGTGCGGAAGTTCACGATAAGTTGGTGATTATTGACTTACGCAATGAGTCTACTATATATGCTGGCAACCGCTTTATGATCTATGCGCTATATCCTGAATGCAATATTTCGATCCATTTGATGTGGGGTAAGCTGCAACAAAATACGGTATTTGCTACGGGTAAATCCGTTCTCAATCGCACCTGTCCCATCAATATTGGTGAATTGATGTTGCGGTACGAAGGCGGTGGACATGCTAATGCTGGTACTTGCCAAATTGCTAATGAGCAAGCGGAAGAGGTAAAGAAAGAATTGATTGAGATTATTACGCGGAATAATGTGATGCAATCAGTAACTTTAAACTAGTGACTTTAACCTAGGTCGCAAAATCGCCAGAGCCTCGGCTCGATGACTGATTTTCGCTTTGACTTCAGGCGGGATCTCCCCAAAGGTTTGTTGAAGTTTTGGCACTAAGAAAATAGGGTCATAGCCAAATCCTCCAGTACCGCGTGAATGATCAGCGATCGCTCCTTTGCAAATACCAACTGCATCGGCAGCGATCGCACCATCAGGTGAGGCGATCGCGATCGCGCAAACAAATTGTGCTTCACGATTAGGCTGATGATCTAGTTCATATGCAGCTAATTCTTGCAAAACGCGATTAATGCGATCGCTATCTGTGTCGGCATACCTTGCGGATAAAACCCCTGGTGCGCCATTGAGGGCGGTTACTTCTAGTCCAGAGTCATCGGCGATCGCCCACTCATTAGTAGCGATCGCCACTTGAGAAGCCTTAAGATGAGCATTCTCAATAAAAGTTAGCCCTGTTTCTTCGACATCAATATCATCTGGCTTGGCAACAAGTGTTACGCCTAAATCCGCCAAATAAGATCGAAATTCCTTTATTTTGCCAGCATTGCCACTGGCGATCACTAATTTTTGTAATTGTATTTTTTGTAATTGCATCGACATATCAGATATTTTTTAGCCTACAAGTTCCAATCAGAGCCATCGAGTCAGTATTTTTAGCTAAGAACTTCAGCTATTTCGATAACTTGACCATCGGGATCTTTGACCAAAAAATTCAACGGCTTTTCACTGCGAACTTTGTGCTTGATACCGCGTACTTGAATTTGCAGCAACAACTGTTCAATACAGTCACGATTAAAGCAAATATGTCGCCCACGATCGCGATCAGTAGCATTCGCCCCAGGGACGATGTGCAGTTGCACGTTTTTCTTTAGCTGATACCACGCGCCCTCCATGTCTGCGGAATACTTGGATTTAGCAGTTCGGGCGGTGGCGGGGATATAAATTGGATCGGCTGGTGCGCCCATGCCATATTCATAGCCATAGTAATAATGTAGCGGTACATCAGCGATCGGCAGTTTTAGCTCGCCTTCGTAAAAGTATCGCGCTTGATCAAGATTGGACACCATAATCGTATGTACTTTAGGTGCGCTGGTGAGGAACATCCACATGGCAACAGCGTATGCACCAAGCAGCATAACCATGATGCCTTGAGTAGAAAACAGTGACTCCATCGGAAAGCAACTACATATTAAGAGACTAAGCTTTTTAGTTTAACGCAACTGTCATAGCTTTAAGTCACAAAGTACACGATCTCACTAAAATCCTGAAATTATATTTTTTGCTACATCAAGCAAAGGTTCTTCAAAACCTTCAAAACACTAGAATGGTAAAATTAGCTGTCTCACTCGGCTTTTCCTAATGATATCCTTACGTCTTAAATCAGGACTTTTACTGGTAACGACTTTACCGTCGCGGACAATTTCAATTAGTTGATCTTCCCGAAGCTCTCTAATATATTGTTCATAGAAATAATACGGTAAGTGGGAAACTCAGTGCTTTAGCGCTGAGAGGGAAACGAGCGAGGCAATTTATTGCCCTTAATCTTTCGGCTAATTAGAAGCATGATGAGGATC
>JBILGV010000067.1:0-27845 GCA_044350865.1 Pseudanabaena sp.
TATTAGATATGGTTATCTAGATGGAACTTCTCGTGAAAGTACAAAGAAAGAAAGAGAAGGTAAAAAGCCAATAATATAAATCAAAGAGGAGTAAAACAATGGCAAAACATACTTACCTCGTCTTCGCCGCGATCCGATGCTGAATCTCTAAATACACCAGCAAAGCATTCACATCCGCAGGATTCACCCCACCAATGCGGCTAGCCTGCCCAATCGTCATCGGACGAATCTTACTCAACTTCTCCCTTGATTCCTTAGAAAGAGTCTCGATCGCATTGTAATCAATATCCGTCGGCAACTTGCGATCGCTATGTTTGGCGACCTCCTCAATTTGATGCTCCTGACGCTGAATATAGCCCGTATACTTAACCTCGATTTCCGCAGCGAGACGTTCAAATCGATTCAAATTAGGATCAGCTAAACCAAAATGGATTAATTCTGCATAGTTAAATTTAGGACGGCGCAACAAATCGGAAAGAGTAATCGCACCGCGAATCATTTCACCCGTCTCGGCGGTGATACGCTGACCAAGCTCTTCTTTTTCCTTGACACGAGTTATATTTAAACGTTCTACTTCTGCATGAACGCGCTCTTGCTTATCACAAAACATCTGCCAACGGCGATCATCCACTAATCCAATCTCCCGTCCAATCGGCGTAAGTCGGCGATCGGCATTATCCGATCGCAAAATCAAGCGATATTCGGAACGACTGGTCAACATTCGATAGGGTTCATGTAATTCTTTGGTACAGAGATCGTCAATTAATGTGCCGATATAGCTACTCGCACGAGGCAAGACCACCATCTCCTTCCCTTTGGCAAACAGCGCCGCATTCATCCCCGCGATCACCCCTTGAGCCGCCGCTTCTTCGTAACCAGTAGTTCCATTAATCTGCCCTGCACAGAATAAACCTTCGATTAATTTAGTCATCAGCGTGGGATAGCACTGAGTCGCAGGGATGTAGTCATATTCCACAGCATAGGCGGCGCGGAGCATGTGACAATTTTCTAACCCAGGGAGAGTTCGCAACATCTGCAATTGAATATTTTCAGGCATTCCTGTAGAAAAGCCTTGAATATAAAGTTCGGGAATATGCCGCCCTTCAGGTTCAATAAAAATTTGATGACTCTCTTTGTCAGCAAAACGGACAATTTTATCTTCGATACTAGGGCAGTAGCGGGGACCTTTCGCATCAATAAAACCACCATAAACAGGCGTAAGATGCAGATTTTCGCGAATAATGCGATGGGTTTCGGCGGTGGTGCGGGTTAAATAGCAATTCATTTGTTCCCGTTCTACCCATGCACTCGGATCGAAGCTGAACCAGTTCTGTTCGGTATCCGAAGGTTGAACTTCCATTTGGCTATAGTCTACACTGCGGCGATCGACCCTAGCAGGGGTTCCAGTCTTTAGGCGATCGGTCACAAATCCCAAGGCATTCAGAGTTTCCGTCAATCCTGCAACTGCAAATTCTCCTGCACGACCTGCGGACATGGAGCGATTACCCACCCAAATCTTGCCATTAAGAAATGTGCCTGTGGTCAAGATCACCGCTTTGCAAGCATAGCCAACGCCAAATTGAGTTTCGACTCCGATTATTCCTTGATTAGAGTCAAGTAATACATTAATTACCGTTCCTTCTCGGACTGAGAGATTTGGTTCATTCTCAACTACTGCTTTCATTTCCGCAGCATATTCGCGCTTGTCGGTTTGCGCTCGTAGCGCCCAAACTGCGGGACCGCGTGAACTATTGAGAATCCGTTTCTGTAAATAAGTGCGATCGGTAATTTTAGCAATCTCGCCGCCAAGGGCATCGACTTCATGGACAAGTTGTGATTTGGCAGGACCACCCACAGCAGGGTTGCAGGGTTGCCATGCAATGCGATCGAGATTGAGAGTGAGGAGTAATGTTTTGCAACCCATTCTCGCGGCGGCAAGGGCAGCTTCACAACCAGCATGACCTGCGCCGACAACGATTACTTCAAATTCATCAAGGAACTGCACTTGATTGGGGATTTGATTGGCTGAATTTATAGAATTACCCTTGATCTCACTCATTTTCTAACAAACCTGACCAGCAAAGCCTTATTTTAGCTCAAAATTTTTTAACTTATTTTTTTAACTTATTTATTTCTAGGCAATCAGCCAGCAGGTTAACGCCGCCGCGATCGCATCAGCCGCATCATCAGGTCGAGGAATTGCATCTAAACTTAGTTCGCGTTTGACCGCCTCCTGCACATCATTTTTATCTGCGTTACCATGCCCTGTCAGCGCTTGCTTGATTTGTGGTGGCGAAAACTCAATTGGCTCGATGTTGTGTTGATTTAGTACCAATACAATTACGCCCCTTGCCTGTGCGACATTTACCAAGTTTCCCATGCGATAAAAAAACAACTTTTCCATTCCCACCACTTGCGGTTGAAACTGCTCAAGTAATGTGTGCATATCCTCATAAATAGTCTTGAGGCGATCGCCGATCGGCGTTTGCTTAGGCGTAACGATTGTGCCGAATTCTAATAATTTGGGTGATAGTGGTTTTTCGACTTCGATTAAGCCGAATCCCACAATTGCCAAACCTGGATCAATCCCTAAAATCTTCACGCATTTCCCATCCGCCGTAGCCAACGGAAATGAGAGGCTAGCCCCGATCCAAAAGAATTATGCTGGTTATATTTCACTCCATAATCTTGACAAGTCTGTTCCACGACCTTAGATAGTTCAGGGTAGTTAATATGGCAGATATTCGGAAACAGATGATGCTCCACTTGAAAATTTAGTCCACCCAATAACCATGTCATCAGAGGATTATTTCGCGAGAAGTTGACAGTTGTTTCAATCTGATGCACCGCCCAATCCTTCTCAATTAAATTCATTTCCGCAATTGGCAAAGGAAAATCAGCTTCTTCCACCACATGCGCTAATTGAAATACGATGCTAAGTATCATTCCTAACGTAACAGCGACTAATCCATAGCTAGCTAGCACTGAAGCGATCGCATGAAATTGTAACGGAATCGCCAACACAAGCGTGAAAAATAGGAGCTTGCCAGCAAAAAATAGGACGAGATTACTACGCTTAGGGCGGGGATAAGGGCGATCGCCAATTCGACCTGTGATCAAGCAATAAAAATCATCGTAGAAATGCCATTTAATCGCCAACAGTCCATATAACAACCACAGATAATAATGTTGCCAACGATGGAAAGCCAATCGTGAATGAAAAGGAGACAGTCTACCAAATATTCCTACCTCCAAATCCATATCATACTGAGCAATATTGGTATAGGTATGGTGCAGAACATCATGCTTCCAATGCCAAATATAGGAACTGCCGCCGATCAAATCCAAACTCATGGACATGAGCCGATTAACCCAGAGCGAATTGGAATATGCGTGATGGGCTGCGTCATGCTGAATGCTAAACCCGATCGCGGCGGTGACGATGCCAAGGATGATGCACAATGGCGCAACCTGCCACCATGTCTGGGCAGAAAACACTAATCCGAAATACAGTCCAAAAAAGCTGAGCAATAAAATGCAGGTTTTTATATACATTTGTGGGCAATCACGTTCTTGATGATTGTCACTTTGAAAAAACTCGTCAACCCTTCGTCTAAGTTCAGCCTGAAATCCACTATTTTTAGCAAACTTCAATTTTTTTGAGGGTTCTTTTTCTAGAACCGCAGACTCATGAAACTCATTTCGCTTTTGCATTTTTTACCATAGTTAACAAATATCGCTTTTAATCGCGTTTATAATTCTTTCACTTTTATCAATCTCCCTAAGTGTTGTTACACCGCAAGTAATTAAAATCCCAACTTAAATTTGTAATTTATTTTGTAATTTATTTTGTAGTTGATTAGCAAAAAAAACTATTTGATCCAACACTATTGAGTAGCGATCGCACCATATTCCTGATGGTACATGATTCGCTCGAATAATCTTGACGCGATTTGTAAAAAAACATTTAGTTTGCGCTAAGTCACAAATTTTGCATATAATCTTATGATAAATGTACATTATTCACATAAAAGTAAGCTTAATTTGATTGGGAGAAAATCAAATGCCACGCGGAGGAAAACGAGAAGGCGCAGGTCGCCCTCATGGAACAGGCAAATACGCAGAACCGACTAAAGCCGTGAGGTTGCCAATTAGCGTTGCTGATAAAATTTTGGCGGCGTTGTCGAAGAAACCTGAAGAAGTCGAATTAGGGACAACTGTTGCCTCTATATTTAAACCTGAAAGAACAACCAAATTACGCTTACCCCTCTATCTTAACCCTGTTGCCGCAGGTTTGCCTGCTCCTACGGAAGACTATATTGATGCCAACATCGATCTTAATCGTCATCTCGTAAAACATCCTGACAGCACTTTTCTTGTCCGTGTTATCGGTGAATCGATGAAAGATGCGGGAATCCATCCTAATGATATGTTGATTGTCGATCGCTCGATTGAAGTGACGAGTGGACAAGTTGTGATTGCGGTAGTGAATGGTGAGCTAACCGTCAAGCGGATTTCGCAGCATCAGAACAAGTTATGGTTAATGCCTGAGAATGAATCTTTTAGACCGATTGAAATAGATGAGCATACCGATCTCCATGTTTGGGGAGTAGTTACCAATGTAATTCATGCACTATAGCTATCTAAAAAATTGTGAGAGTCGGATGCAACTCTCACAACTCGATAAAAAGCCATAAATTACTTAAGCATCAATAAACAGATCGCTGCCTTCTTGGGTAACTGTGAAACTGGCGACATCGGTAGAAGGTTTACCCATCGCGATCGCTTTCTTGGCAATATCAGGCAAAGGAATGCCAATAAAGTTTTCTACCCATTGGACATTTTTACCAGTGCAGATTTCAAACTGAGAACCATGATAGGGACAGGTAATCACACCGTTTTCAAATTTGCCTCTGGCGAGGGGAAGTCCAAAGTGAGGACATTTATTGGCGATCGCGCAATGCTTATCACCGACTTTGGCAACGATGATCGATTTGCCATTGACCTTGGCTTTCAGGACTTTGTTAGCGCTGACATCGCTAATGGCGGCAATTTTGACTTTAGCCATAATGAAGGACTCCTAAAGTATGAAAGTTGTGTAAAGTTCGGAAAAAATAACTACCAGATCATACAGGATCTGATGTTGGTATGGAAAATCGCTATGAACCACTTGTATTAGAAGCGAGTGAAGGTACAAAGCGCCGATACTCTTTTTTTTGATTTTAAAATTTGTATAAGTAAAAGTACTTAGTTGCGCTAATCTATAATGTAGTTTTGTAAGGTTGTACGTTCTGCATTCATTCTCACCAGCATTATCTTGATGACGACTCTAAACCTCCTCCAATCTCAGGCGATCGCTTCCCGTACTGCTCAGCCATTCAGTCAGCCACTGCGGGTTATTGCCTTTGGTGATAGCTTAATCTATGGCTATGGTGATCCGATCAATGGTGGATGGATTGAGCAACTGCGACGAAAATGGATGGCTACAGAGTACGGACATGTCCTCTACAATTTGGGCGTGCGGGGCGACACAAGCGCACAGGTTAACCAAAGATTGGAGCAGGAATTTTTATTGCGTGGTGAACTTCGGAATAAACTGCCTGACTTGATGATTTTGTCGGTTGGCGTAAATGATTCGCCAAGAGTCGGCAAGCGCAGCAGTAGAAGCATGACTGACTACGATCGCTTCACCTTAGAAATTGTGAATTTATTAGATAAAGCACAGAATCTCTGTCCCGTGATATTTGTCGGTATGGTTCCCGTTGATGAATCAAAAATGCCTTTTCTCGATTGCCTCCATTTCAATCATGAAGATCAATTTCGCTACAAAGAAGTAACTAAATCGGCATGTCAAGTACGCAATATTCCCTATTTAGATATATTTGATATCTGGCAAGAGCGCGGTCAAAATTGGATTAGCGATCGCCTATGTCCAGATGGTTTACACCCCAATTCGGAAGGTTATCTAGCTCTTTTTCAAGATATCTGCAACTGGTTGCCATTAAAGCAACTTACGATTTAGAAGCCATTTAAGAATTACTGTCTACCGTCAGAGACTCTAAGAGATCCCCCTCAATCCCCCTTAAAAAGGGGGAAGAAGATAATTTAATTGATTCTCCCCCCTTTCGTAACTTTCGTAAGGGGGCTGGGGGGATCTAGACAATTCTTAAATGGGTTCCTTGTTCTCTACTTCAGCTTTAACTGCTCTACATTCCACAATGCACCCGTTACACCCGTACTACCCGCCAGCGCAGAGGGTTGCACATTCTCAACGCGATCGCGTACAGCAACAAGATAGAGAGGAATGGTCAAATGAATTAAGGGTAACTGTTCCTGTACTAACTGTTGATATTCAGCATAGATCGCTTTGCGTTTCGGCTCATCTAATTCCTGTGCGCCTTGAATCATCAGATCGTGGATTTTCTGTTCCCAATCCGTAATTTCACGACCGACGAAAGGTTTTTCTTCGGCAGATGGTCCCTTATTAAATAAATGGGAATCACCATCGGTTGCCCAGAGATTAATCGCACTATTTGGTTCTGCTCCACCCGTAAAGCCGAGAATCGTGGCATCCCATTGCTTAGAGTTGTCCAACTTATCGGCAATAATCCGAAAATCAACAGGATTGAAATCGATCTTCATGCCAATTTTTTCTAGATCGCTCTTAATCTGCGCTCCTAGGGCAACTCGCCCTCCCGCAGGTGCTAGTAAAGTAAAGCGCACCAGATTACCCTGTGCATCTAATAATTGCTGCTGATCATCATATTTATAGCCAGCCTGTAATAGAATCTCTTTGGACTTTTCGGGCAGATAATCATAGACCTTAAGCCCTTTTTCGGGCGGTAGAAAATAGGGACTGGGTATAGAAATTGGCGAGTTTTGGGTTTGAGCTAAACCGCGTGATAGATTCGTGATCATCGCTTCACGGTTGAGAGCATAGGCGACAGCACGGCGGAAATTAACATCATTAAACCATTTCGATTTAATTGGATCGACAAAAGGCTGATTGGTTTTCGGATCGCGTCCCTTATTCAAATTGAACATGATAAAGGCTTGCCCTGTGGAGGGACCAGCATTATAGATTTTGAAGCGATCGCGCTGTTCAAATTTTTTTAAAAGCTGATAATCTTCACCACGCAGACGATACATATCCAGATCACCTGAACGGAATCGCAATAATGCTGTGTCAGGAGATTCCACTATCTGCATCACAAACTTCTCGATATGTGGTGTTCCCTTTTTCCAATAGTAGGGATTTGGTTTATAGATAATCCGTTCCGAGGGACGATATTCTTGAATTAAATAAGCGCCACTTCCCACCAATTGATTGACAGGAGTAGTTAAAGTCCATGTCTCTAAAAACTTTAGTTTTTTATCCTGATCCTTGGGATCTTCCTGAATTGTTGGTGCGAAAATATGTTTTGGTAAAATGCCAGTACCGCCGATGGTGCGGAGGGCAGGGGCAAAGGGTTCACTCAAGAAAAAGGAAATACGGCGATCGTCAAGTTTTTCCACTTTGGGCAGAGTTTGGGATTTGCCAACTCGCAAGGTATCCTGAGCGCCAGAAGGGATTTTCTTATTAAAAATAATGTCTTGATAAGTAAATAGAACATCATCAACGGTGAGCGGTTGACCATCCGACCATTTCAAGTCAGGGCGCATCGTGAAAATAAGTTGTTTCCCGTCCTGTTGAAATTCCCATTTCTCGGCTAATTCTGGCTCTAATTGTTTGGTAATCGCATTTTCGGTAATCAAGCCCGTGAGAGTAAACCCGATCGCAATACTACTGTAAGCATCTTGAATGAGAATTGGATTAAAGGTTTTAATGTCACTGTCGAGGGGAACTACGAGGCGATTTTTGAGAACTTCGGATTTAATGGAACAGCCCCAAAGCAGCAGCGAACACATGCCGATCAGCACTAGCAATACTAATGCTTTCCATTGTTTGACCTTAGCTCGTTTCTGCATACCTTTTTTCACGATCGCTCTTTCCTTATCTTGTTATTCTATTTAACTAATAAAACCACTGCATGAACAGCGATCGCTTCTTTCTGACCGATCGCATCCATCCCTTCATTGGTGGTCGCCTTGACACTGACACAATCGATCGGTAAATTCATGGCTGCCGCGAGGCGATCGCGCATAGCCTTAATATGTGGTTTGAGTTTAGGTGCTTCGGCGATGACCATCGCATCGAGATTATTTACCCGCCAACCTTGAGCGGCAATTAACTCTTGTACCTGTTGCAATAGCATAATGCTATCGGCTCCCGCCCATTTGGGATCAGTAGGAGGGAAATAATGTCCAATATCACCAAGGGCAAGCGCCCCCAACATCGCATCCATAATCGCATGGGTCAACACATCAGCATCGCTATGTCCCAATAATCCCTTTTCATAAGGAATTTCTACACCGCCAAGAATCAAGCGGCGATCGCTAACGAGTCGATGGAGGTCATAACCATTACCAATGCGGATATTCATAGATGATATAAGCAGCTTTACTGTCTAACATAGTGAACCACCAGATGTTGATGCTACGCATACAACACTGGCTTCCTGATTCATGGGGATGAGCTTTCTATACCGAAATATAGCGAGTCTTACCGTCCCTCCACAGGCAGGAGTCCTAGTTCCTAAGACCCATATTTTTCCTTGCAACACGTCCCTTTAGCTTGGTTTTCACTTTGGGAGTTAGTGGTCAAGATATACTGATTTTATCACCACTTCACCATCAAAATATGCAGTCACCTTCACCCGACCTTGCTTCTAGGCTCACCCGTCAATCCCCCTTAATCATTGCGCCATTTTTCCTATGGGGGACGGCGATGGTGGTGATGAAGGCTTTGTTACCCCAAACCAGTCCCATGTTTATGGCGGCGGTGCGCCTAATTCCCGCAGGTATGTTGTTGGTAATTGGTGGGGTTTATTTTGGGCGATCGCAGCCGAAGGGATGGCAAGCATGGCTATGGATTATGTTATTTGCCTTGGTTGATGGCACGATGTTTCAAGGATTTTTGGCACAGGGGTTAGTGCGTACCAATGCGGGACTTGGCTCATTATTAATTGATTCACAACCCCTTGCGGTAGCGGTAATGGCGGCTGTTTTGTATAAGGAAAAAATTGGAATTGGAGCCACCCTTGGTTTATTTATAGGCATATTGGGGATCGGCTTGATTGGGTTGCCTGCGGAACTCATGACCGCTCTGCTAGCAGGGGATTTCAAAACGATTCTCCAAGCAGGGGTATTTACCCTTGGGGAGTGGTTTATGCTCGGTGCATCGTTATCAATGGCGATCGGGACGATTTTGATTAGACCTGTGGTGCGCTATGCCGATCCTGTAATGGCAACGGGTTGGCACATGATTATCGGCGGCTTGCCCCTATTATTTATCTCGACCCAAATCGAACAAAATCAATGGCAAGATTTGACGGGTTGGGGATGGCTAGGAATGTTGTATATGGCGGTGATGGGTAGCGCGATCGCCTATGGTTTATTTTTCTTTTTTGCGTCATCAGGAAGTTTGACTACGCTCAGCGCTTTGACTTTCTCGACTCCTGTATTTGCTTTGATGTTTAGCAATTTATTGTTAGATGAGGATTTAACTAAGGTGCAATGGTTGGGTGTGGTTTTGACTTTGGGCAGTATTTATCTGGTGAGTATTAGGGGAAAAGACAGCAAGGTTTCGCAGGAGATATCTGAAGCTCAGGAGATTTTAGAGTCTACTAATGAAACCGTTGGGCTTGAGCAGAACTAATCTGTGATGCGATCTATTTATCGGCTTATCAAGAAATAGCTGCATAATAATGAGAAAATTAGGTTAAGTCGTGAGGTGAGAGTATGGAGCCAGCTTACATAATTGCGTTCGCTGTATTTAAAAGTGTTTCAGGGCTAAGCATGGTGACTTTGAAATGGAGGGCAATGGAGAAATCAGAGGGACGAGAGAAGAACGATAATCTGGGACTGTGGTAAAAGGGGCTAAGATGATTGGCAAAAGAGCTATCTACCAAAGGACAGCATTTGAATAAAAGCGCGAGATTCAGGCACATCTTTAAAAATTTTGCTTATACTGTCGGGCGTGATAAAGTCTAAAGCCTTTTCTTTTAGATCGTTTTCTCGAAGAGTTTGTAGATTGGTTGTGCCATAGAGAGCTTGTTTCAGCTCGCTAGGTTTCTTTCCGTAGCTTTTCATCATATCTTTAGCCGCAACTACAAATATCTCTGTCGAGGGAAAGGTTACGACTGGAATTACAAGCGGTAAAAGTTCAGGTGTGTAGCCATCTCTTGCTTTCGCCCTATAAAATTCTTCTATACTTCCCCATAATATCTTGGATATACTAAACCGCCAATCTCTAAAATAATCGTCAGGACTAGCCAATACAGTTTCGCTATCAGTAGTTAACAACAGAATATCTTTGTTGCTAATTACTCCAATCTCATATTCAAACTCACCAAAGGCAGCGTAAAGGGTATTTGTAACTGACTTTCTAAATTGCGAGGCTTGTTCTCCTGTCAAATAACAAACATCATTATTTTTTTTGGTTTCTCTACAATATCTGTCAACGTAATCGTGAATTGTCTGTCTCTTTAGTTCTGTATAATTAAGCGTGAAATTATTGTCAGATGGATGAGATAAAATACACTCACAAATTTTCTTGAAAATTGCTATGTCTGTCGCGCCATCAGCAATGATACCGATATTTCTCTCTATCATAGAATTATCCAATTGTCCCCGAATACCAAAGCTCTGCTAATTGATATTTAGGAATATCTACTGTCCGTTTACCAGTGATCGGATCTTCAATAATTTCACCTTCTACAGTACCAATACCAACAAGGGTATCAAGTGAAGTGTTTAGATTTCTGACATCACTAGAGCGATTACGCTTTTGCAGACGAACTGTGTAAACGTGATCAAGATGATCGTGAAACTCTCTCAAAACGGAAGGACTATGAGAAGTAATAATAAACTGAGTTGTCAAACCTTCAGAAGTCGGAGAAGTCATTTGCCAAATCCAGCGCATCAGTTCTTGAATATTGCCTGGATTGACACCATTTTCAATTTCCTCTAAAAGTATCAACGTTGGCGGTCTAAAAAGGGATGCAAGAAGACTAATAGCGGCTGCTTTCATAAAGCCATCTGATACAGAGTCTGGCACGAACTCCTCCACTATTCCCTTACGACCTAAATCAAATTGCCATGAGAGTTTAGATGTTTTCTCATTGTAGCGAACACCTTGAAAGTCAACTTCAAATCTCCTTAGTAATGTAGTAAATCTTGTAAATAGTCGATCATCTCTTTCTTTAATATACTTAATCACATTTTGTAATCCACAACCTGTATTACCGAGTTCAGATGGAATCTTGAAAATTTCGTTGTCAGAATCATCTTTATCAAAATTTCGATTTTCTGTCACTAAACCTTTTAAAAAGTCAGGTTGAAAATTGTAACTAAAAGTACTAGCAAAATCTCTAAAAAAATCTCTACACAAGTTTTTGTGAGATATCTCTAAGGATTTACTGTCTTCAATATCTTGCCTCAAGGCAATTACATTTGTTTGTTTGTCATATCCACTACGAAGAATTTTTTCTTCCTTATTCTCTAGTTTAATGATTATCTTTTCTTTGCAATTACAGTCAACTAATTCTGAAGTTTTTTTACTTTCATACAACTCCATGAGGTAAGAAATACTTCCATTGAGATTATTCCATTTGATCTCAAATGCCATTGGTTCACCATCAGGTGCTAATCTATAACGGTAAGGATATAAATCTGAATGCACATTAACTTTCCTATTAGTAAATCCAGGACGACCTCTTCTTATAAGCTTACAAAAATGCTGTATGCCCATAAGTAGATTTGATTTACCAGAATTATTATTACCAATTAACAAAGTGATAGGACTAAGCTCTATGGTTGTTAACTTGTGGGTTCTGTAATTTTTGAGAGTAATCTGAGTAAACATAATGTTACATATACGAATTTAAGAACGGCATTTTGTTAATACATACTTTAATTATAGTACCAAACTTGCATCTAAGCATTTACCGCGAGAGCGAGGATTAGTTAAGAGTGTAAACACTTCACAAGAATATTTGCACTAGCGTTAAATTTATCAGAAAATGGTTGACGTGAATCAATGCAAAAGATAATGAATCATACACTTACTGCATCTCGATTGATTGGCGATCGCCAGATCGAAGCATTATCACAACAAATTGCCGAGAGATTTTCACCAGAAAAAATCATTCTATTTGGTTCCTATGCCTATGGAGTTCCCCATGATAGTTCTGATGTCGATCTTTTAATTGTAATGGAATTTACTGGTCGCAAGCTCGCAAAAAGAATGGAAATCTGGAGACAAGTGCAACCGACCTTTGCTACGGATTTGATTATCAGATCGCCTAGCGAGATGATTTGGCGATACGAGCAATTCGATCCTTTAGTAAGAAATGCAGTTGACTTTGGCAAGGTGCTTTATGAACGAAATAATTTTTGAGTGGATAACTAAAGCTGATGTTGAAATCTGCATTGATGTTTGCGATCGCTTGCGTAATCAGATTTTGGCAATTTTACAAGTGGAAAATTAAACCCCAAGCTTGACGATGGTTTGCGCGATCGCCTATCCATCAAGCAAATTTACGCAACATTTTGAAAAAGTAGGGAATATGATATTTTGCTGCCGCTTCATCATCAGTTTGTTTTGCATAGAAATCTCTAGCGACCGCTAATAAAAGTTGATTTTTATAAAGAGAAGGGTCTCCATCCCATTCATCATTCGGTTTAATTTGATGCCAATATTCTTTAGCCTTTCTTATGGTTAATAAACTAAAAACCAACTCATGCTTTCTTTCTTCATCAGTGGTATTTTGAAACTCGTTAATCCAGCTATCTCTTAATTTATCTATATCACTAAAATTCAATCCATTGCAGTGACTAATTCGAGAACAGGCAATATCAAAGCTGTTTTTTAAATCAGAATCTCTCAGTAGATCGTGAGACATTGAGAAATAAATATCATCAAGTAATAATCTATTGCCCTTGTAAAAAGGTGGATCAAACTGTTCATCAAATAGTGATTGAAGTGCTGGAATCAAAAAGTATGCTTCTTTATGAATTAATCCTGTAATCCATATTTCATGATCTAGTTCCAAGTTGATATCATTTATTTTTCCATTTTGATAAAGGTTACAAAAGATTTGGTGCGTATCAGCAAAATGATAATTTTCAATCTTTTTTACTTGAATATCTAGATCTACTAAAGCAAATATTTTTTTAGGATGATTGTATAGATTATCTATATCTTCTTTGATTATCTCTAATAAAGTAAAATATGTATCTAAAACATCATTGCGATCGCCACAGTTAAAAAACATGGTCTAAGGCTTCTCCAAGGTTTGGGAATGCAAGCACTATAAAAATTTGCATCTGGAAAGTTTTCCATTTTTTTATAATACAAGGGTGAAAGTTTACCTTCTTGTATGTAAGTATCTCCTTCACATAAAACAATAAGTTTATTACTAACTCTACTGTCACTTAAAATGAACTTGCAGTGTTGCTTTAATTGTTCTTCACTAAAACTCATGACTAATCACTACGTCTTTCAGTAAGTTTTGGCTCTAATATTTTTACATGAGAAGGTGTTAAGGCATTACACAATTCGTAGGAGTGAGTAGCCAATATATATTGATTACTAGGAACCCATTCAAGTAAATCAGAGACAATTTGATATTGCCAGTCTGGATGCAAAGCAAGATCGACTTCATCCATTAATACAATTGCATTTTCAATGTTTTTATATTTCAACCAGACATAAATGTTAAATCGTTTTAACTCACCATGACTCAAATCTTCTGGATAAAGTTCAATACTATCTTTAAATCTATCAAGTTTAAAAGTTAAACTAGAAAAATCATCCGTAAGATTAACCTGTTTATCATGCAATAAAAAGTCTAAATCTTGCAATAAAGTTTTATAGTTTTTACCATATTCTCCAGTTTTAAGAGCTTCTTTGAAATCTTGATCCCCAGCACTTTTAATCAATTTAATTACAATATCAGTTGCCAAAAAGTCATAAGTGAATAGTCCAGGCAGTTTAGAGTTAATAGTTACAAGCTCTGATTGGTATACATTTTTCTTACCAAATAAAGACCTTCTTGTTTCTTTAGATAAGAACAAAAAGATCTGAGTCGAGTGTGCCAACAAAAAAATCTTATCAGATAAATCATTTAAGAAGTCTGTCGAAACCTCTTGATTTACACTACTTAATCGACAAAGTAAAATATTGTTTTGAACAGTATTTTCTGAATTGCAAGTAATTATATTGGATATATATTTTACATTAATTTCTCTAAGCCATGACAATACAATATCAATATTATTGCAAAGTAATTTTTCTTTATCAAGAATAGATTTGTGCTTATTAAGTAGTTGAAGTTTTGCGTTTCTTTCAATCTTATTTACTGAAGATTCATCTAGCAATTCAACTCCAATTGATTCAAATTCTATACCTAGATTTGATAACTGTATCTTTAGATGTTCAGGGACTCTTTTAGAAGAGGTACTATTAGGTCTTGAGTATATATCAAACTGCTCAATTATATGTTTTAATTGAGATTCTTCATTTGGAAATCTAGAAATTATTTCTTGGATTGTACTTAGACTATCAAAATTGCTTGAATCGAAACCATTAAATTCATCATAAGGTTTATCTAGAATCAAATTCACATAATCGTTATTACAAACGAAAAACTCTAGACTTACTAATTTGTTTCCATCCCAAACATCAATTATTGCTAATATTTTTTTATCTTCTCCTTCAGACAAATAAAATTCACTAAGTAAATTTTTTAATGCAGGTAAACGATCAGGATTAGTAGAACAATGTAGTAATACAAAAATTAATTGCAACAAAGTACTTTTCCCACCACCATTTTGACTGCCCAGTGGGAACACTCTAGGATTAAAATCTTTCTCGAAAGTGATATCTACATCCTTTAGAACTCGAAAATCAGGAACTTGAACTCTTTGTAAATGCATACAGACTCCTATTTTCTTTTTCTAAGGTTTTATACTAATACGATAATCATAGCTTATTATAATTTGTCAAGATCAATTTTTTAATCGCCTTTGGCAAGATGCATTACGAACGAAATAATTCTTGAAATGAAAACAAAAAATATGCCCCAACCACCACTCCCCCAACCCCAAAGCGATCGCACCCCAATCACTTTCGAGCAGTACGATGAATACACACCCCAAAAACTAGAGCTATGGGACGGCTTCTATAACTATGGAGGTCAAGACATGACAGGCTTTCATCTAGCAGTATTAACCAATATGGGACTACGCGCCGCCGTTAGCCATGTCCCGATCGCCAAGTGGTTAGCCGCATTCCAAGAGGTAGCTTTGCAAAATCCCAAACTTGACGATGCTTTGCGCGATCGCCTAGTTAAAGGAATAGCAGAGTTAAATGCGATCGCTGAATGTTTGGATGAGAGATAAAGCGATCGCTGATGATTGTAGAGACTCGGTTTATGGGAAATAACGATAAACTTCCTTACGGTGCAAAATACGGACAAAAGCTACAACTCCGCCTTCTACAAATAATCCAACACGATAATCACCCACACGAATCCGATAAAAATTCTCATGTCCTTGAAGCAATTTAATATTGCGTATTTCTGACAAAGCGTTTGCTAATTCCACCTCTTCAACAACTTTTTGAATGCGTTTCAAAACTTTACTATCCTTAAGGTTTCTCAAATCCTGCTTAAAAGTTTTGCGAAATTCAACCTGCATACTTACCGCTCAAACAATTCAAATATTTCATCTCTTCCCACATTCTCACTATCTTTTCCCTCAGCGATCGCCTTTGCCATCGCCACTTCTTCCATTGCCTCATAAAACAAATCTAGAATCCAGCTACGTTCTTGTATTAATAACTCGTGAAAGGCTTCCTTGAGCAAAGGTTTTAGCTCTTCTACCTGTAAATTCAACATAAGTATCTATATGTGTATAAGTTAGAATCTATGCTTTAATCATAAACTAAATGACAGAGCGATCGCAGTTTAGTTAATTTTCGCAGGAGCGATCGCACTGTAGATGTGGTGGTGATCTAGAAAATACCCTCATAAATATCCGCCATCGTTAGCGATAGATTTATCGAATTTAAGACTAAAGTATCCTCACTTCCCAAAACTTCCATTGTCCAATCCCCTTGCAAATCTTGACGATAAACCTCTACTTTAATTTCATTTTGAGAAACTAAAACATATTCCTGCAAACTGCTAATAGTTTGATAATTCACCAACTTTTCGCGGCGATCGCTTACCTCCGTACTGGGTGACAACACCTCAAAAATCACACAAGGATAATTCACAAAATACTTATCCCGATCTTTAGGACTGCAAGTAATCAGTACGTCAGGATAATAGAATATCGTCTTATTTTGATTAGCCGCCTTTAACTTGACCTTCATATCTGACATAAAAACATCGCAAGCCCCACCCCGCAATTGAGAACGTAAACGACCAGCAATATTTAAAGCAATGATATTGTGAGCCTTACTCCCCCCCGCCATCGCAAAAACCTGACCGCCCAAATACTCATGGCGAACTTCGCTCTTACACTCTGCGTCTAAATATTCCGCAACTGAGAAAATATGAATCGGCGATCGCATAATTTTTGCAACTTGACACATTAACGATTATATTACCTCAAACTTATTTTTTGATAGAGCCTGAAACAGAATATAATCAGAAAGTCTAGTAATTTACATTAGATCCCATGAAAGATATATCTTTTGCACTAAACGGAGAATTGGTAAACGCTAAGCTTGGATCTCGTGTTGAGAAAAAAGATTTGTATGGTTTTTCTAAAACCGTAGCCGAGTATGAAAATATTCCCCTCACCCGTGGGTATCTCCTAGCCGATGGACGATTGCTAACGCGCCAACAAATTTCCTATGCCCGCCTCGATCCTGAAGGCACACCCATCGAAGATGCGATCGTAGAACTAAATGGTGAAGTCGCAACCCTCCAGCCAAGTTCTTTTGATATTGAGAATCCCTTAGAGCCAGTGCCTTTATCGACCCTTGCGGATTTTAATGTCGCTGATATCTATCCAGTTGAAGAAGTGGATATCCCAGAGGGATTGTATCTTACTCAATTTAATTACCGTAAAACCTATATACCTAAAGAAGCCTATCTGTTAGTGAAATCCGATCAAGCTTTTTTATTAATTGGAGAAATGAAGAAGACAGCATTCGTGGGATTGACCGTTGCCTATGACTTTTTTGATGCGGAAGGTGAAGAGGAAGAAGAAGATGAGTTAGATTTTTCGATGTTTTAGATATGAGATCCCCCTCAATCCCCCTTGCAAAGGGGGAAGAAGATAGTTTAATTAATTCCTCCCCTTTTTAATTGGAGTAACTGGAGTATAAAATGGATACGATTCTACATTTAGAACATCAGGGGAAAACTGCCCGCGTTTCCTTACAAGCATTACCGCGCCGCCGTCCTAAACCTGTGATTCAGCAAAGCACCAAGGTCGGAGCGATCGCCCCCTATAAGCTAATCAATGGCATTAATGCGATCATCGATCCCTTTCAGTCTAAACCTGAAGATTTTATTAATGCTGACCCCGAATTAGTATTGGACAATGCTGGACAGATCTTAGAAGCAGAAATGATTTCCACCGCCTATTTTAATCCTAGCGATCGCCTCACTCAGGAGGAACTGAAACCCGTAACTGATTTTAAATTTGTGGATATCATTTACGATGCTGAAGGTAAAGCGAAAGAACGCCGTCCCCATGTGATTCGTAAGTCTAACCTTAACGATCGCCTGCCCATTAAAACTGGTAAACGGTTGCCGATCGCCCAAGCATTTACCTCTTTTGTGTTCCGATACAGCCATCAAATTGTCCATGAGGATGGCGTGACGATGGAATTTCTATTTAATCTTGCCCAAGAACTACATCAAAATCAAGAAGTAGCGATCGTGGGCGCGGGTGCTAAGGGTAATCAACCCTTGGTAGTCCGTGAAAAAGGAAATCCCTATCGTGGCTTTTTGTATGGAGAAATTGGCACTGGTGAAAACGAAGGGAAGTATAAATTATTATTACTGTTAAGCGATCGCGAACTCAAAACTGTGGAGGATCTAATCTCAACATAATACAATTTTTAGGCAGCAATAGGGAACCTATACTGATTGTGCTTGTCTCAAAATAACTATTCACACTAAGTTCCTGCTTATTCATTCAATTTATATATTATGGAGGATTTGACTCTCATTTCATGACAACAAAAAAGACGCAAATATAACTTTGATGAAACATTAGCCGACTTTCAGGAATATTTATGACAGTACAAGATCTAGCGATCACCAAAATCCAACATCTCCCCAACGAACTCGCGCAGGAAGTAAGTGACTTTATTGACTTTCTCATGCTCAAACAAGACAACCAACGCTGGCAACAATGGACACAATTTAGTGAATCCCTAACCATCAGCGAATCCGACTTTAGCGACTATCTCAAAAATCTAGAAGACTACGAAGAAAGACTCGTACGCGGAGAAATTCAATGGTAACAGTCACCAGAGGCGATATCGTCCTATGTGACCTAAATCCCGTAATTGGGACAGAACAATCAGGCATCCGACCTGTCATTATTGTCCAAAGTGATCGCGCCAACAAAGTCAGCCCGCATACAATCATCGCCCCATTCACAACCAAAATCTGCCGCGCACTTTTGCCCTCTCACGTATTTGTCTCCAAAGGCATCGGTGGTCTTTCCCAAGATTCAGTAATCCTCTGCGAACAGATTCGAGTAATTGATAAAAGTAGAATTATCAAAGCGATCGGGCAATTGGAAGAACCATATATCCAACAGCTAGCTCAAGCCCTAAAAACTATTCTTGATTTGCAATAACCGCAAATGCTAAGTCCCTACTAACGATCAAGATTTACTAGAAAAATGGAGAATAAATCAGATGAGTAATCTTTCGATTGATGTTTCTAAATTAATACCCAAAGTTGGCAATTATCAGATTGCCCCACGCGGCGCGGTGAGCGATTTAACCCTGCTAGAAATTGCTAGTCAGTACCAAACCCAAGTCAGTCGCAAAATGATTTCTCTGACTCAAGATCAACTGACTAAACGCTTTTCCACAGCCGAGCTAGTATTACAAACCACCAAGTTGGATGGCGAAGGCGTGTTTATTTATTTCGATCGCGCCTCTAAAGCTCCCAATCAAGCCTGCTTTTGCTTTAATTCTTCTTCTGGACGAGTCCGCGTGCATTTCCCTGCCCTTGATGCTCTAGAAGCATCTTTACGCCAATCTAACGTGCAGAAAGGGTTATTTCGTGCCGAACTCTATTTAGCCGAACAAATTCGCGATCGCCGAGCCACCATTGGTGATGTTTTAAGAGTCTCTTTTAGTGAAGATGCCATCGCGATCGGCAAGCTAAAACTAGCAATGCTCGATATTATCATGCTGAACGGAAAAGATCTGCGAGCAAATCAATCCCAATTCGAGCAAACATGGAATTTGTTGGGAGAACTATTTGGCAGCGATCAAAATGCATCCTTTCATCGACCACAGGGGGCGATCGTTCCCGAAAATCAGCTTCTTCAGCTATTTGTCGAGAAAATCGCGGCTGGGGAGGAAGGTATGGTGGTGCGCCGACTGCAACGGGTGGAAACCTATAAGATTAAGCCACGACTCTCTCTCGATGCGGTAGTGATTGGCTATGTGGCGGGAGAATTTGAAGGTATGTATGGTGTAACTTCGCTATTGGTGGCGATGAACTATCCTCTCGCCGATCCAAAGAATGTTCCCAAAGATGAATCAAGCAAAATCTATTTCCAAACTCTAGTCCGTATTGGTTCTGGACTCACCGATCAGCAGCGATTGGAATTTCTGAATCTGTTTAATGCCATCCATGTAGAAAATCCCTTAAACATGACCGATAGTGATGGTCGAACCATTCAATTTGTCAAGCCCGAACATATTGTGGAATTGAGTGGCGAAGATTTAGTCACCAATGTTCCTGGAGCCGATCGCCCCAATCTTACTCAATTGATGGCATGGAATGGAAGTGATTATGAGTTTTTAGGCTTATATCCCTGCCCCAGACCGACATTTGCGACATTTAGCCAACTGCGACTCGATAAACAGGTTCAAAATGGTGGCGCGAGATTAGAGCAAATTATTAGCGATCCTCAATTACCGAAAATTCAAGCGATCGCCCCAAGCAAAACTAAGATCCTGCGGCGAGAGGTCTATACCAAAGGCACGGATATGGTGCGGAAACTGGTAGTAGTAGAAAATGGAGCGGAGCAAGCGATTCCCTATTTAGTCTATTGGACGGATTTTTCTTCTAAACGCAAGGAACCTTTAAAAGTATCTGTGTCCTATGCGTTATCGGTCGCTCGCGCCGAAGCATTAGCCGAACAGTTGATTGCCGAAAATATTGTCAAAGGCTGGAAACCTACTCAAGTAAGTGGGCTTAATTAATTGTTAGATAGTGGAACAGGCTTCTAGCCTGTTGACGGGCAAGAGGCCCGTTCCACATTTTATATTTAATTGCGACCAGCTACTTTATGAACGAAAAATTTACTTTTAAACCGCTACGAAATACTGTATTTATTACTTATTAACATTTGATTTACCCGTAAATGCCTACTTTATATACTGCGATTACCAATCATGGTTTTGGTCATGCCACCCGTACTGCGGCTGTGCTGGCGGAACTACAAAAGCGATCGCCTGATATCAAATTGATTATTGCGACTACGGCTCCGCGTTGGTTATTGGAAGAATATATCGAAGGCGATTTTATTTATCATCCCCGTGTATTTGATGTCGGTGTAATTCAAGCTGATAGCTTACAGGTCGATCGCGAAGCTACTTTTGATAAATGGCAGCAGATTTATGCCACACAAGCTGATTTAATCGCTTCAGAAGTCAAATTTCTGCACGAAAATCAAGTTGACTTAATTTTTGGTGATATTCCACCAACGATTGCTCTGCTTGCTAAAGCGGCGAAAATTCCCTGTTGGATGGCGGGTAACTTTGGTTGGGATTTTATTTATCGCGATTGGGGTGGCAAGTATATCGAGTTAGCCGATCAAATGTCAGAGGCTTATAACCATTGCGATCGCCTATTTCGTCTACCCTTTGCCGAAGCAATGAGCGCTTTCCCAAATAGAGAGAATGTAGGACTCACGGGCGCAAAACCAAAGTATTCTCCCGAATATATCCGCGAAAAATTTAATCTAGACAGAGATCGCCCCACAGCGTTGCTAACCTTCGGTGGTTTAAGTTTAGAAGCTATTCCCTATCAAAATCTTGCTAAATTTCCCGATTGGCAATTTGTCACCTTTGATCGGGGAGCGCCAGATCTACCAAATTTAACGAAAGCGAATATTGATCGCCTCCGTCCCGTAGATTTGATGGTGGTATGCGATCGCTTGATCACCAAACCTGGTTACGGAACCTTAGCGGAAGCCTTGCGCGTGGGTATTCCTGTCGTTTGTCTCACCCGTGAAGGCTTTTTAGAAGCAGAAACTCTCATTGCTGGTGTAAAAAATTATGCTGAGCATCTGATTATTTCTCCCCAAGAATTTTATGAAGGAGATTGGTCATTTCTAAAAGCACCATTTCAAGCGCCAGATTTAGCGGAGGCTAAACAGTTGGATATGCATGGCGAAGAAACCATCAATCTGGCTATTTTAGAATACTTCCAATAAGCTCAATAAGAATATCAATAAGATATGGTGTGTGATTGGTTTAGATAAACGGTGGAATCTTCTTTACCTTATGTTGAACGGCAGAACGATCTAGTTCGGGTTTGGCTTCACCTTCGATAGCGGCTTCTTTTAGGGATTGTTCTAGAATCTCTTTATTGGCTATGGTAATCCCAAGACGTTTTTCAAAAAGTAGGGCTTTATGTTTACCTTTCTGGTGTTCATAGTTCAGACAATATCCCATCAACCCGATCTCCTTTTCCCTCAAATCAAACAGCGATCGCGTCTCAGCAAAATATGTTAATCTGAGTTAGGTTGATGCTTTAAGCAAAGGTAAAAATGGATACTTTAGCAGAAACATTAAATGTAAGATTAGCCAGATGGCAACCAGATGTTGCTGAATTGGCGAGACAGTTCATTTTGGAAATAATTGATTTAGCCGATCGAGATGCTTTAGATATTTTGCGATCGCGTTCTGTGGAACAAGAAGTATTGGACTTGCTCGATGAATATTAAGCAAGGTGAGGTTTGGTTAGCAGATTTAGGCATAGCAGCAAAGACTCGTCCTGTTGTCATTGTTTCTCGTTATGATGCAAATCCTCCAAGAGTTTTAGTGATTTATGTTCCTGTGACGACTCAGTATAGAAACAGTGAGTATGAGGTCGTACTTCCTAATTTGAAGTTTCTTAATCAATCATCCATAGCTAATGTTCAGGGTATTGCTTCTATTCCTACTGCAAGGTTAGAACGCAAGTTGGGAGATTTGCCGATTGATGTGATGTTACAAATCAAGAAAGCGATTATTTTTGCATTGGATTTAAGTTTGTAAGGTAGCGATCGCCACTCATCACCCATCAACCCGATCGCATATTCCCTTAACACCAAACAGCGATCGCCCCTCATCACCCAACACCCGATCGCCTATTTCCCATCAAACAGCGATCTCACCCTCAACACCCAAAACCCGATCGCCTATTTCTCCCAACATCAAACAGCGATCGCCCCTCACCCCCAAAAAAACGATCGCCTTTTCCCATATCAAACAGCGATTATATTGACGGCTAAGTTAAAATTAGTTAAAACCAAATAGTAGAGTCGTAGTATTATGCAAATAAAAGAACTTACTACCGAACAATTTCGTTTACTAGTTCGTGAAGTTGTAATTGAAGTACTGGAAGAATATATAGATCTAGATGAAGGCAGGAAGTTAAAAACATCAGTTGTGGAACGTTTACTGCGGCAGCAACATCAACCAACTGTTATTCCTGCGGCTCAAGCTATGCAATCTTTGGGGCTAAATTGGGATGAGTTATAGTATTGACTTTACTTCCGATGCGATCGCTGAGCTTGCAAAAATTGATCGCACTAATCAAATACGGATAGCTCGTAAAATCAAGTGGTTAGGGGAGAATTTTGAACAAATTACGCTTTTATCGCTTACTGGTAATTTATCAAGCTTTTTTAAGCTGCGGATTGGAGATTATCGAGTTATTTATGCGATCGCGCAATCACAAAAAAGTCTCATTATCCATCAGGTCGGACATCGTAGAGAAATTTATGATTAATGATCGCCTATTCCCTCAAATCAAAACAGCGATCGCCCCCTCATCACCCACAAAACCCGATCGCCCATCTCCCCACATCAAATAGCGATCGCCTAACTCAACAAAAATCAATTATGATCGAGTAGATGAAATATAGAGATTGATATCTCAAAAAATTCAAGAACATATGAAAAATGTTAAAAAGTCATACAACTATACAGTGCTTCTAGAAAAAGAAGAAGATGGAGGTTATCACGCTTTTTGTCCTATTCTCAGAGGTTGTCATTCTCAGGGGGATACTTTTGAAGAGGCGATCGCTAATATTACGGAAGCAATTGAGCTATATATTGAAAGTTTAATAGCTGATAGTCAGCCTATCCCTAGAGAAAATTTAATTGTCAAACCTTTGAGTGTTTTGGTATGAGCAACTTTCCAAGTGTTAAGGCTAAGGAGTTTATAAGAGTTATCGAAAAGTTGGGGTTTTATTTCGATCGCCCAAAAGGGAGTCATGCTATTTACAAAAATATTCAGGGAAAAAGGGTTGTTGTTCCAATTCATTCTGGAAAAGATATCAAACAAGGTACTTTGATGGGAATGATTCAAGATATTGATGTTGACAAGGAGACTTTTTTCAAATTACTACAAGAATAAAGCGATTGCCCCACGAATCAGTTTGATGATTTTTAAAGCCTTTTTACGATCGCTTTCAATCCACCAAGCTAAGTCTTCAAAAGCATCTGCATCAAATTCCAAGTTTTTCACAGGCTGATTCCAAAGAGATTCCATCCTGACGTTTTCTAGCTTTAAGCAGTCTTTCTTTCATGGCTGGACTACTGAGTAAATAGGCTGTTTCTCTTTCTGCCATTAGTTCTTGCCAAAAGGCAACGGGGACAACTACAGAAACTGTTTGCCCTTCTGAATTACAGATGTATTGTAATGCGTTAGTCATAGCAGTCAATATAACTTACTTGATTAATCATAATTATAACTGATCGCCCCTCATCACCCAAAACCCGATCGCCTATTTCCCCACATAAAACAGCGATCGCCCCTCAACACCCACAAAACCCGATCACCTATTTCTCCACCAGCGATCACATCTCACTCTGAAATTTTTGCATGAGTTTGTATTGACAACGTAAATACACTGTGGCTAAAATAGTCATTATGGATGTATATTTTGTACTGAATGGGATTAAATTTGTTTGGAATGAAGAGAAGGCTCGAATTAATCCTATTAATCATGATGGTGTGACATTTCAGCAAGCTACTGAAGCCTTTTTTGATCCATTTTTAGTAGTAGTTGATGCAAGTCGTAATGATGAAGAGAGAGATGCTGTGATTGGTTTAGATAAACGGTGGAATCTTCTTTACGTTGTTTATGTTGAACGGGAGAACGATTTAGTTCGGATTATTTCTGCAAGAAAAGCATATCGCAAGGAGCATGAATATTATGAAAAATGAAGCTTTAAAAAAACGATTGGATCGAAGTCGTCCGATGGCAACGGTGACAATCCGTATTCCTGAGGATGTTATCGATGATTTGAAAAAAGTTGCACCATTATTAGGATTTTCTGGATATCAGCCTTTAGTTCGTGCTTATATTGGGCAGGGGCTTCGTGCTGATCTTGAGAGACTGGATGGAGACTCTGTTTCTATATTTATTGAGAGTTTAAAGCGTCACGGTGTGAGTGATGAGGTGATTCGTGAAGCTTTGAGTGAGGTTGCCTAATTATATTTTTGCGATCGCCCCTCACCACCCACAAAACCGATCGCCTATTCCCTCAAATCAAACAGCGATCGCCCCTCACCACCCACAAAACCGATCGCCTATTCTCTCAAATCAAACAACGAGCGCCCATTCATCACCCATCAACCCGATCGCCTATTCCCTCAACACCAAACAGCGATCGCCTAAACAGTCAAGAGCTTACTTTCAAATTAGTTTATAATCAAGCTGTTGGGTATATTTTTACTTTACAGAGGTATAGTATATGAGGCATTGGGCAAGTCTGGGTGCTATAGAAAGAGAACCCTATAAAGTGAGTGGTGCTTGGGTGTTTAGGAAAACGCGAGTTCCAGTTTCAGCTTTGTTTGAAAATTTGCGCGATGGTGCAACAGTAGAAGATTTTTTGGAGTGGTTCCCGCCTGTACAGCGATCGCAGGTTGAGGCTGTACTGAACTATGAGCTTGATATGCTAGCTGAGGCGGCTTAGATTATGAGGATTCTTTTCGATCAGGGAACTCCTGTACCTTTGCGGCAATATTTGATAGAGCATTCTGTGACGACTGCCTATGAAGAAGGTTGGTCTAACTTGTCAAATGGAGATCTGCTTAAATCTGCTGAAGATAAGGGATACCAAATATTTGTGACAACAGATCGAAATTTACGCTACCAACAGAATTTGAGCGATCGCCAGATTGCTATTGTTGTTTTGCTCTCCACCTCATGGCCAAAAATTCGGACGCAGACTGAAAAAGTTTGTGGTCTTATCAATGCAATTAAAATAGGTGATTATACTGAAATTTCCATCTAATTTACATGGCAACAATAGCGATCGCCACTCATCACCCCAAAAACGATCGCCTTTTCCCCACATCAAACAGCGATCGCCCCTCACTACCCATAAAACCCGATCGCCTATTTCTCCATCAAACAGCGATCGCACCCTCAACACCCAAAACCCGATCGCCTATTTCTCCCAACATCAAACAGCGATCGCCCCTCACCCTCATAAACCCGATCGCCTTTTCTCCCCCAATCAAACAGCGATCGCCCCTCATCACCCACAAAACCCAATCACCTATTTCTTGAAATCAAACTGATACTATTACGATCTTTGTATTGCTTTCTTATGGTTACACAAGTTTGTCTAAATATTCTTATGATTTAATTGGCAACCCTAATTCACTAAAGAATTTATCATAAATACTATCTAAGTAAGGATTATTACAGTCTTCTTTAGAACATTTTCTGGAGTAATAGTCTCTAAAGTCCATCTTATCTAATTCGGGATCAAGTCTTTTTTCTGCCAATGATTCAATAGATTTTGTGCCAAATATACCTAAAAAATATTCTAATTCTTCAACTGCAATAGTATGCCAGTGATATGTTTTTGAAATAGATGGATATAGACTAATGACTTCATTCCTTAAAATTGAATTAAGAAAATATGGTCTATCGTATGTGATTACTAACCTTTCAGTTATTGAAACAGTATTAAACCAATCAGGCACTGAATATAAACTATCTTCCATATCTCGTTCAAATTTCCACATCTGGTTTACACCAGCACCAATAGTTTGTTTGAGATCCTTATGGATATCTTCTATATCTCCCCATTGTTTAGCTTTTAAATATAGTCCAGATTGCTTTACTTCAATCAGTACAGCAGAACCATTTTGAATAACAAACCAGTCGGGGGTATCTTTTGTATTTTGTTTAGTACCGTAGTTCCATTCATGCTTTACATTATCTTCACCAAATGTTTTTTTCAAAAGTAATCCAACATATTCTTGAAAAACATCACCAAAACAATCCCTAAATGGATTATTTTTCTTATCATTTTGAAAAAAGTGGTCTGCTAATGAAAAATAAAGTCCTCTAGTGACTTTTTCATAAATCAGAGTTGGTATTGGTGCTATATAAACTTGAGGAAGTGTTGGTCTTGGATTACGATTAGGAATAATTATAGGCTTAGTATGAAGTGGGTCAAATCGAAATTTTTCATACTTGACCTCTGAAGGCATATTTTTTTTCGACAGTTCTCGAAATTCTTGATAACTACATGAAAGCCATTCAACAAATAATTTTTGCTTGTTAATATCAAAATAATGCCTTACATTTTCAGGGTATTGATCTAGGTTTTCGTTTAAATCAAAAAATCCATTTTGCATCTTTCCTGAAAAGAAAAAACTTAACAACAAAATTTCTTGCAAAGTTAATCCAGAAAATGACTGAATTGCAGCACCAATGTTAACTTGACTGCTATTTTTGGGGATATTCCATAATTGTTCGTAAATAATCAAGGTTCTTGGTAAAAGGTGACGAGCTTCACGATCATAGTCCAATTGAAAAGAACCAAATCTAATCAGACAACCTTGACCATTTTCACCATCTATTTCTAGTGGATCTTGAAGACCCAAATACATATCAGCAGCTATTGATAAGTTGTCTAAGGTCATATTTTCATGGCGATAATCATTAGATCTTTCAATTAATCTCATAGATAAGTATGCAAGAACTGAGTTAGAGATACGAACATTTCTAATAACAATTGATATCTGTCGAGAGGTGAATATCTCATAAGACAATTTCCCAATAAGATGAAGAGCGTCACACAGCTTGAATTTACTTAAGTATATTCCGATATCTTCAGAAGAGTATCGCTTACCTTCTCTAGGAACGTAAGTGGTTATATCCCACATTCCGCTCGTAATGGAAGGGTAAAATAATAAGCGAAAGGCAACAAGGAGGAAAAAGATATTAACACCAAAAATGCAGATATAAAAGTGTCGAACCTAGACCATCTAGGAATCGTAGCAGGG
>JBILGV010000145.1:0-8994 GCA_044350865.1 Pseudanabaena sp.
CTTCCACAAAACTTTCGACGGTTGTATTGGGTAAATTTAGCAACCTATCAAGATACAAGTCCATACCTGTCACTAGCTGTATTTGTAACTTATTATACATTAATCCCCTCAAATCCAGAAGAGCCGGTTTTTCTGTGTATTTCCGTCTAGGTTTTGTAGAATCTAGTGGATTGCGAATAATTACAGGAGTGACTAATTTAGGTAATTTCGACTTAACTAACCGAACAATCTTCTTGGGGTGTTTAACTATTTTACGGCTAATTTTTTTGAAGAAAGATGCCATAGCCTATTCTTTAGAGCCAATTATTTATTTATAACAAATTTCAGCAACAAAAAAGCCGCCTGTAGGCGGCTACTTAAATTTAACCTTCTTTAAGTTGACCAGAAGGTGAATCTAAATCAAAAAGTACTTGCAACATTTGCATCGCACGACGGCGGGTCTCGATGTCCTGCTGGGCGCGAAGCTGCACCATCGGATCATGCAAGATCTTATTGATAATGCCGCGAGTCATGCTCTCGATCACATCCTGATGCTTGTCTGCAAAATCATTGCCGAGACGAGAAAGGGCTTTCTCCATTTCCTGCTCGCGGATGATCTCCATTTTTTGACGCAGCTTGCTGATTGTGGGGACAGTCTCTAGCGATCGCCACCAGCTATCAAATTCTGCGACACAACCTTCCAGTAAAATCTCCGCTTGCATCGCCATTTGCCGACGACTTTCTTGATTTCCTGCGACTACTGCTTGCAAATCGTCCACATTGTAAGCCTGAGTATTTGGTAATTCTTTGGCATCAGAACTGATGTTGCGCGGTACGGAAATATCAACGAGGGTTAAACCACTGTGGTTAATGGCGATCGCCTCCAGATTTTTGCGACTGAGAATTACCTCGGTCGAAGCCGTGCTGGTGAACACGAGATCGGAAATCGCGATACAGTCGAACATTTGATCGAGCGGACGAATATCAAACTCAGCACCGCTAGTTTCAAATTCCTTGAGCATCGCCGCAGCGCGATCGCGTGATCGGTTAACGATCGCAATTTTTAGCGCTCCTTTGGAGATCAAATGCTTGACTAGCAAGCGCGACATTTTGCCAGCACCAATGATTGTCGTGTGCTTATCCGACAAATTTTGCAGCTTCATTTGAGCAAGCTCGACCGCCGCCGAACTGATGGACACAGCGCCCGTACCAATTTCAGTTTCAGTGCGAACGCGCTTACCTGCGGACAAAGATTGTTTGAAAAGTTGGTTGAGAATCCGACCCGCACCATTATGTTGCTGAGCAAGACGGTGAGTATTTTTTACTTGGGCAAGAATTTGTCCTTCACCCAGCACAAGACTATCCAAACCTGATGCAACCCGCATTAAGTGAGTGACAGCATCTTGACGCAACAAAATAAATAAATAACGACGGAGAAACTGTAGAGGTAGTTGGCTAAATTCCGACAAAAACTGCATAATCTCGCGAATGCCACTTTCGGCTTCGCTAGTAACTACATATAACTCTAAGCGGTTACAGGTACTTAAGATGGCAGCTTCTTCGATACTCGGATAGCTCATCAGTTGAGCGATCGCTGCTTCCATGCGATCTTCAGGAATACTCAACTTTTCCCTTACTTCCACAGTCGCGGTTTTGTGACTCAAGCCAACAACTGCAATATTCATATCGTAAATGCGTTTCTTATAAGGAACTGGATTAGAAATTATTATCTTATTGAATGAGCTTATCAGGCGATCGCTACTACTGTCGTAGGTACTTATTACTCCTTAACGTTCTGTAACAGAGTGGGCGGATCAGTAAATTAGCGACACTATGAGCCATATTAATTTTCTGGTTTGAGGTCGCGCTCCATCAGTCCCTCAACGGCTTGCTGTAAGGTAATTTCACCCTTGAGCAGTCGATAAACATAACGGGATACGGGGACACTGATTTTTTCCCGATCGCTAATTCCGATTAACACATTCGCCGTATTTACACCCTCCGCCGTGCCTTGGACATTGGCGATCGCCGCTTCTAAACTCTGCCCCTGCGCGATCGCATAGCCAACTTGATAATTACGACTGAGATTACTATTGCAAGTGGCAAGTAAATCACCTAAGCCAGATAAGCCCCAAAAAGTTTCAGGTTGCGCCCCAAAATAAACACCAACTCGAATAATTTCAATTAGCGATCGGGCAATTAAAGCCGATTTAGCATTTGTACCGAGATTTAACCCATCACAAGCCCCAACGGCGATCGCGATAACATTTTTTAATGTCCCGCCTAACTCCACACCAATCGGATCGGAATTTGTATAAACCCTGAAATTTCTGGAAGCAAAAATAGTTTGAATAAATTGCGCGGCGAGATCATCAGTACTGGCGACTACCGTAGCCGCAGGTTGACCATCGACAATTTCTTTAGAGAGATTTGGTCCCGATAAAACCACAAGGGGATGATCAGGAAGCAGCGATCGCCAAATTTGGGATGGGGTTTGTCCTGTGATTGGTTCGAGTCCCTTGGTAGCGCTTACCAAAACCACATCGGGTTGTAAATTTATCTTTTGTAATTGTTCAGCGATCGGTCTCACCCCGCGCATGGAGACTGCCGAAATAATTGCATCACTGTCGCGTACTGCTTCAGCTAATGTTATTGGACTTTGGCGCGACCAAATTTGGACATTATGTTGATTAGTTTGGACTAAGCCAGCTAGTGCTGATCCCCAAGCACCCGCGCCAATTATCGTCACGTTCTTGTTCCCATTTATTCTGTCAGATTTCATGTTTCAAATATTCGAGAGTGATTACAGTAGGTGCGATCGCGTAATGCACCATCAAAGTTTAGTCGTTGCGTTACGCTGCGCTAACACAACCTACGAGAAAGATTTTTAGTTTCTCCGACAGGCTGCTAGCTGTCAGACTCCATCTCGTAACGGTGATATAATAACCTGCACAAGCCTCTCAAGTTCTAAAAACCTTGCTAGTTGAACATTGATGATCTTTAATTATTAATGTCACATCAAGACTTTTGATTGATGAGGGTTACTTTCGCTCATTTCTTGAGGAAGGCTGGCAAAATGATCGAAATGAAAGTGGCGGGGATTGCTATAGATGCGGTTAGCCGCAATCCCATCGTCCTATTACGAGACACCTTGGAACGCAGAGCATTGCCAATTTGGATTGGTGAAACCGAGGCGAAGGCAATCATTAGTGCTTTAGATGGTAGACCGCTAGAGCGACCGATGACCCATGACCTGATGCTTAATTTTTTGGATGCATGGGGTATTACCGTTGAGCGCATCGTTGTACATGGACTCAAAAACAGCACTTTTTATGCCGTAATCACGGTTTCTCAGGGAGATATTAAAAAAGAGATTGATGCGCGTCCTAGTGATGCGATCGCGATCGCTGTCCGTGCTAAGTGTCCCATCTGGGTGATGGAGGAGGTGATTTTGGAAGCATCGATCCCCGTTGATCAAGATGCGGATGAAGCCGAAAGACGTGAGTTTCGTGAGTTTTTATCGAAGCTCACACCTGAGCAGCTAGTTAAAAAAAGTGGACTTGAGCGTAATTGAAAAAATGAAACAATGAAACGTAGGGCAATTCATGAATTGCCCCTACGTTTGAATTAGGGCGTATCACCGCTAGACATAAATTCAACAAATCCACGCAAACCTGAATCATTCGGTTCGGTGTTGTTGGCTTGGTTAATTCCAAACTGCTTTTCCGCCACTTCGCCTTCTTTGCCCAGCAACTTGACCGACTGATTGTTGTAACTTAGAGCTACTGAAGATGCATTACCCGCCCGTATCGAAACTTGGCGATCGCCTGACCAAGCTAATTTTTTACCTTCATTGAGTACACCTTCAAACTCGGTTTGTCCATCAACAGTAATGCGTACCCAAGACTGTCCGCGCATCATGATTCCCACATTAACAGGCTTGTTGCCGACAAACTGAAAATCACCATTAGCAGCGATCGTTAAATTATTTTTGGCTGCACCAGCAGCACTAGCTTGCAAGTTAGCATTACTAGTCCAAGATTTAAGCGAATTATTAAGGCTAGAATTTACCTCACTAAAAGCAGTTTCAGCCTGTGACCTGTTGAGTAGATTCGGGGAAGTTGTTTCAGAAATTATGGTTGGAGTTGGTGCAGGAGTCACCGTAAGATTTGGAGGCGTGACTACTAATGTTGCTGACGCATTGGAAATTGGCTGTCTTAAAGTTGCTAATCCCCCCATTTTGGGTAACAACATATCAACAGGTGGCGGAGTTTTAGTGGTTTTAGAACTTAGCTGCGCCGCATTGCCAAAATTAGTCTGATTATCGTTAATTTTATAGGAATCTGGCGAATTGAGAAATGTTGCTAGCAGACTAACCGCACTGGCAATTACACCAACATAAAGCGCATATAAATGGAGAGGGCGCAATTCGGCGGCAGGGCTACCTGCCCATTTATGTTGAGGTAAAACGGGATCTAAGGGGAATTCAGCCGAAAGATCGCCGACCCCCAAAGCATTTCCATACTTACGAATAAACCCTCGAACATAGATTGGTTCTGGAAGAGAGTCAATTTCGCCGTCTTCGATCGCCCGCAAATAACGTTCAGAAATTAATGTAGTCGCAGTTAAGTGGGGAATTGACAGAGATTTATCTTGTCTAATTCGCTTAAGTTGCGCTCCGATTTCTGCTAATTTCTCTGCTTGCTTCGAGGTTGTAATGTTCACAATACTCACAGACGTTTAGTAAGAGAATGGACTGACTGCTTCTGGACTTTAGTCAAACTTGAATAAATTACAAGTTTCAGGCTTCACGTTCTTTAATTTGCTTTGTCACTTTGGCTAACTTGAAAGCATCGTCACTAAAGTACATGTACATAATTATAACATTCTGTAAAGTTTTAAAAGCAAATTAAGATCATATTGGACATAATTACTTAACTTTTAGTTCTTTCCGTAATCGATAATTTCTAAATTCCAGTAAATTGAGTGAAATTACGGCGATTTAGTTCTTTGATAGCTCAAAAAATAGCGTATTCAAGGCTTTACAGTCATTCCTTTTATTTAGAGTGAGATTGAACCCAATGTTTTGATCTCATCATCATTTAATAGTCGATATGCTCCCACTTTGAGATGGGCAAGTGAAACTGAGGCGATCGCTATTCGATGTAAAGATAAAACAGGATGCCCCAATAGTTCAGCGACTTTGCGGATTTGGCGATTACGTCCTTCGGACAAAATAATTTGTAATTGGGTGTGTGGATTTTTATTATCTCTGTCAACTTTTAGGATATTCACAGTCGCGGGGTGCGTGCGTTTACCCTCAAGGATTACACCCGTTTGCCATTGGTTGATAGTTTGTGGGACGGGAACACCTCTGATCCACACCTCATAGGTTTTGGGAACATGGTGACGGGGATGCATCAAATAGTTGGCAAAATGACCATCGTTAGTCAAAATCAACGCGCCGCTACTGTTGTAGTCCAGTCTTCCCACTGGATAAACATGACGATATTCAGGGGGCAAAATATCTAGAACCGTCCTCCGACCTTGGGGATCATCACAAGTACAAACGATTCCTGTCGGCTTGTTTATCAATAAATATATAAATTTTGGCGCAGTCGGTTGCAATAACTTGCCATCAACTTCAATGCGATCTCGATCTGGATCAGCTTTCGTTCCTAATTCAGTAACTTTGTTCCCATTCACCGCCACTCGCCCCGCCAAGATCATCTGTTCTGCTTCTCGGCGTGAAGCTATTCCATGTCTAGACAGAATTTTTTGGAGGCGATCGGGCATAACAGTTATTTAGGATGATCAGCGCCGCTTTGCGCTGCCTATATGTGAGAAAAGAGAACAAGGGGCTTAAGCCCCTTGCCTATTATTTACATAAGATGATGCAAGTTGTCATGCAATAAATGCATTGTCGTTTTGCAATTATTAAATAAAGCTTAAAAATATGTAGTTTATTATACCAATTTATATCAAAACGTTAAGTAGTGTAAAGCTCATATAAAGTTGAAATCGCGCTTGAGAACTAGAAAATTTGAGTTTTGCTTTTAATTTGTCCTTAATTGGCATTTTGAGGCGATCGCTAAATCTAGAATTCACAAGCATGAGCCAAGGATAAACGGTATGGCAAACAAAATTGAAGCTCTGAAAGCTGCAAAAGATGGGCTGGCGGTAAAAGCTGATATAGAGCATTTTGCTAAGATTGGTTGGGAAGCGATCGATGATGACGACTTGCAACATCGATTGAAATGGCTAGGAGTCTTCTTTCGCAAAAGTACCCCAGGGCGTTTCATGGTGCGGATGCGAATTCCCAATGGCTTGATTAACAGTGAGCAAATGCGCGTACTTGCTTCGGTACTCGAAAAGTGCGGTGAGCATGGGGTAGCTGATATCACTACACGCCAAAATCTACAAATGCGCGGCTTCCCCATTGAAGATGTGCCTGAAATGTTCGAGAAATTCCGATCCGTTGGACTGACTAGTGTGCAGTCAGCAATGGACAATATTCGGAATATTACGGGTTCACCTGTGGCGGGAATAGACGCTAACGAGCTTTACGATACTCGCGAATTAGCGATTCAAGTTCAGAATTTACTGACGAATAATGGTGAAGGCAATCCCGCTTTTACGAATTTACCGCGCAAATTTAATATTGCGATCGCGGGTTGTCGCGATAATTCCACCCATGCGGAAATCAATGATTTAGCCTTTGTCCCTGCTTTTAATGAAGAGAACAAGGAAATATTTGGATTTAATGTATTAGTGGGTGGATTCTTCTCCGCAAAACGGATTGCGGCGGCTATTCCTCTTAATGTATGGGTTGCCCCCGAAGATGTGGTTGCGCTTTGTGAAGCGTTACTAATTGTATTCCGAGACAATGGACTCCGAGACAAGCGAGACAAAGCGCGTTTAATGTTCTTAATTGATGAGTGGGGAATTGAAAAATTCCGTGCGGAAGTGGAAAAACAAATGGGTAAACCCCTTGCCACAGCCGCTCTCAAAGATGAGATCGAATGGGAAAAGCGCGATCATATCGGGGTTCACAAACAAAAGCAAGCAGGAATGAACTATGTGGGACTGCAAATTCCTGTCGGACGCATGTATGCCGCCGATATGTATGAATTTGCGCGGGTTGCTGACACCTATGGTGACGGCGATATGCGCCTCACGGTTGAGCAGAATCTGCTTATTACCAATGTCAGCGATGAGCTAGTCCCCGCCCTGCTGCAAGATCCCCTGCTTCAGAAGTTCCCTGCGGAGCCTGACAACCTCATGCGTGGACTGGTTTCCTGTACGGGGAATCAGTTCTGTCCAGTGGCGATCGTGGAAACCAAAAATCGCTCCCTTGCCCTTACCAAGCAACTTGCGGAACATTACGATCTGCCGCAGGTTGTGCGGATACATTGGAGTGGTTGCCCGAATTCTTGCGCTCAGCCGCAGGTTGCCGACATTGGCTTTACGGGTTGCAAAGCTCGCAAAGACGGTAAAGTGGTCGATGGTGTTGACATTTATATGGGCGGCACGGTGGGTAAAGATGCTCATCTGGGAACCTGTGTGATGGAAAAAGTACCATGTGATGACCTCCGTGAAGTTGTTGGCAAGCTCTTAGTTGAAAAATTTGGGGCAGTGCCAAAATAATAGCGTAAGGGAAATTCATGAATCGCCCTTGCGTTACTTGTCACAGTTCACACAATTTTGAATTCAAAACTAGATTAAGTTAGTTATTAAGGATATTAAGTAAATCAATGAGTACATTTTCTCGCCGTAAATTTTTGACCACTGCTGGGCTGTCTACCGTTAGCGCGATCGCTCTCAATGCTTGTGGTGGCGAAGCGCCGAAAACTGAAACCAAGCCCGAAACCAAGGCTACTACTAGCCCTGCCGCTACAGCAACTTCTACGCCTAAAGTTAGCGCGGCTGATGCTCCAGAAACAACCAAGGCAAAACTTGGCTTTATCGCTCTGACTGATGCTGCACCTCTAATCATCGCTAAAGAAAAGGGCTTGTTTGAGAAATATGGCATGAAGGATGTCGAAGTTCTCAAACAAGCATCTTGGGGAACGACTCGCGATAATATCGTGCTTGGCTCTGAAGCAGGTGGTATTGACGGCGCTCACATTCTTTCTCCGATGCCTTATTTGATTTCCGAAGGTAAGATTACGAACGGGAATAAAGTCCCGATGTACATCTTGGCTAGGTTGAACACCAATGGTCAAGCGATGTCGATCGCTAATGAGTTTAAAGAACTCAAAGTTGCGCTCAAGAGTGACACTCTTAAGGACAGCTTTGCCAAAATCAAGGCTGGCGGAAAAGAAGTTAAATGTGCTGTGACCTTCCCTGGTGGTAATCACGATCTTTGGATGCGTTATTGGCTAGCATCGAATGGCATCGATCCCGATAAAGATGTCAGCACAATCGTTGTCCCACCACCACAAATGGTTGCCAACATGAAAGCTGGCAACATGCAAGCCTTCTGTGTCGGTGAGCCTTGGAATGCGCGTCTAGTTGCTCAAAACATTGGTTATACAGCCTTTACTACGGGCGAATTCTGGAAAGATCATCCTGAGAAGGCTTTCACACTTCGTGGTGATTGGGTTGACAAAAATCCTAAAGCAGCTAAGGCAATACTTGCAGCCGTTCTCGAAGCTCAAGTCTGGTGTGAGAAACCTGAGAACAAAGAAGAGATGTGTAAGATCATCGGTGCTGACAAGTGGCTGAAAGTTCCTGCTGCGGAGATTTTGGGTAGAATTCAAGGTAAGGTTGACTACGGCGATGGACGCACCCTTGACAACCCTGATTTGGCGATGAAGTTCTGGAAAGATAATGCTTCTTATCCATACAAGAGTCACGATCTTTGGTTTGTGACTGAAGATATGCGTTGGGGTTATCTTGATGCTGACACTGATGCCAAGAAGTTGGTGGACAAGGTCAACCGAGAAGATATCTGGAAGGAAGCTGCGAAGATGATTGGGAAAGAAGCTGATATTCCTAAGAGTACTTCTCGCG
>JBILGV010000188.1:0-2984 GCA_044350865.1 Pseudanabaena sp.
GGTACAGCTTCTTTTTGATATAGAACGAGATCATTATCAGTGGATAAATATTGGCTGGCAAGAGTTAAATCGGGTCTATCGGTGTGTGATGCATTTCGACATTAAGGACGGTAAAATCTGGCTTCAGCAAAATTTAACAGACCAGAACCCTGCGGAAGAATTAGTTGAAATGGGAGTATCCAGACAAGATATAGTACTGGGATTGCAACCACCCTACAAACGACCATATACAGCATATGGAGTTGCCTAAAGTCCGAATGTTTTGTAGAAACTAGGTGATGATTTTGCAATCCTGATATAGCTTCTTAAACTTTTGTTGCTGCATATTGTGATCGACGATCGCTAAAGGATAATCGCGCTTTTTACATTGATGCGGTGGAATATTGCCACTTAAAAGCTCGGCTGTCGTTAATCCCTGTAACTCAGGCAACCAGCGCAAAATATATTCCCCTTCAGGATCATATTTACGCGATTGCGAAGCAGGATTAAAAATTCGCAAGGGCTTTTGATCCATCCCACTAGAGGCACTCCATTGCCAACCGCCATTATTTGCCGCCAGATCGCCATCTAGTAATTTCTGCATAAAATAGCGCTCGCCCCATTGCCAATTGATAATTAAATCCTTAGTTAAAAAGCTCGCAACAATCATCCGACAACGGTTATGCATCCAGCCCGTTTGATTAAGCTGACGCATCGCCGCATCGACTATGGGAAAACCCGTGCGCCCTTCACACCATGCTACAAATTTCTCTTCATCATCTTCCCAAGGGAAATTTCGCATCTGTGGACGATATGCACCTGTCTCTAGTTCAGGGAAATAAAACAGAACATGTTGATAAAATTCGCGCCATGCTAATTCCTGTTCCCATGTGGTAATCCCTATCGCTTCTTCTTCACTGCGAACCAACTGCTCGGCAGCGATCGCCTTTTCCCATACTCTCCTAATGCCCACTGTCCCGAAGCGCAAATGGGGGCTTAATGTTGATGTACCGACATGGGCAGGGAAATCGCGTTCAGTTTGATAACGCAAAATTCCATTCCCATCACAAAAGGTTTCTAATAATTCCAAAGCGGCGGCTTCACCAGATTTTGGCAAGGTAATGTCGTTGATAAATTTCAGTTCGCGTAAACTTGGCAAAGGAATGATCGGCAGATTGTGATAATTTTCTAATCCCGTTAATTTCTGCGGTGTATTAAATGGGATAGGCTTCGGTTTGCTCTGCCAATTCCGCCAAAATGGAGTGTAAACCTTGTATGGTTCTCCAGCTTGAGTAGCGATCGCATCGGGAGCAATCAAACCAATATCCACAAAACTCTGGACTTTTATCCCAATTTCTTGCAAAGCATTAGTTGCAGAGCGATCGCGCTTAATCGCAAAATGCTCGACATCTTGATTAAAAAAGACGTGAGTTGCATTAACGGCTTTCCCTAACTCACAAATCGACTTAACAGGTTGACCAAACATAAATAACAAATCGCTCCCCAGACGGCGATAGTTAGCTTGCAACTCCCGCAAGCAACCCAACATAAAATCAACTTTGTTCCCCTCAGTCACACCATCATCGAGAATGTCAGGGTCAAATATAAATACTCCCAGCACAATCCCCCGATCGCCTACCTGTGCGATCGCCTCACTCAGTGCAGGATTGTCATCAATCCGCAAATCACGCCGATGCCAAACTAAAGCGATCGGTTGTGTAGAAATATCTCTAGAAGATTTAGTTATATCAGTTTCCATAGTTGTGTTTAAAGTTATATTTAAAACAAAGCTATAGAGTATCGTAATATTTAATCTAAAGCCAAAACCAATTTTTGTTCTGGAAAAGCGAAAAGATAATGTTAGAAAAATTAATTTTATACTTTGTCTGCAAAAGTAAAGGTTTTATTACCAAAACCCAATTGATCAAGTTTTTGTATCTTGCAGATCTTTACGCTGTTAAGTGGACGGAAAAGCCATTGACAGATTTAGATTGGCGTTATTACCTATATGGACCTTGGAATGAAGGGACTGATCAGGCTTTAAAAAGTCTTTGCGATAGAAATATTTTAGGGGAATACAAAAGGGATCAAACTATTTTTATTGAGCCGCGTGAGAACTGTCCCAGCTTAGAAAGTCTGGATTTTTCTCAGGGACTTGAGTTGATGTTAAGAAACATTCGTAAAGAATGGATTGGCGCTGACAAATTAGAGCAGTTGTTAAAGTATGTTTATCAAACTGAACCAATGCTAGAGGCAAAAAAACATCATCTTCCTGAAGAAAAAGCCCATTTAAATCTTCAGTTAGAGCGCGAAAAATTGATGATTGAGCTAGGAGCATAGGATGGCGGGTTATCGTCCCAGAAAGGGATGGATTTACATGATTAGTCCATCTCGCGTCTCATTATCTTGTCATTATGGTCATCAATATCTTTATGATTTACCTGAGCCAAGTGAAGTGAAGTGTAAACGTTCTCGCTGTGATCAATTAGTTAATTCTAGTCGAGTTTTTAGAGGTGAACATCCTTACGTTATTTGGTCAAGTGATGAATTCCAAGATGATGCAAATTACATTAAAACTTTTACCGCAATTCCCTTAACTTCTCAAACGACATTTGCTGGATTACCCACAACTTATCCAATTACAAAGACAAGCACCAATGGTTTAACTGCTGATTCGTACGCTTTAGTACATCAAATTTGCACAATTGATGGAAACTGTATTTAAGGATGGCATAGGAGATTGGCTAATCAGAATGGGGCAAATATCTGCTAGTGATAAAGAAGAAATCAATCAGACATTAGCCTATTATTTAGATATCGATCTAAATCCCAGTGATGATTGGTTTAGAAAAAATGCTTCACCTCAACTGGTACAAAAGGTTTATAGTTAGTGTCATGAATTATTCGCGGAAGATCTACGGTCGTGTTTAGCATGATCACGCTCAACAACAAGCCAAAAAACAGTTAAACAACTAGTTTCATTGGGAAAAGCGCCAATCTCATCA
>JBILGV010000068.1:0-27529 GCA_044350865.1 Pseudanabaena sp.
TTTGGCTTCATTGATTAACTCAACCGTAATTGGAATCGTGGGATCATCGGCTATATATTCGGTGATTTCCTTAGCGATCGCATTGACTAGCCAAGGTTGTCCTTGAGTTAAATGGAAGGCTAAATTAACGGCTTCTTCCGTAAATATTTGTCCAGTCGCTTCGGTATGTTGGGCATAGAGTCTTTTGACTTCTGCTAAATTAAAATTGCGTAGGGTAAAGGATTGCACTTTGATATTAAATGGACTTGAAGTATTTAATCTTTCACTACCTCCTGCGGCATACTTATAATCTCGCACATCACGCATTCCCACTAGCCCCACCGATTGCGGAAAGCCTTTGGGACGATTTGGGAAACCATCGCGTAACTGGCGTAACACACTAATCAGCGTTTGATTTTGCAGAGAATCAATTTCATCAATAAACAAGACCAAGGGACGGGATGAGACTTCCGCCCATAGATTCAAAGTGGCATTAATGCGCTGTCCTGCATCTGCTTCTGGGACTGCTGGCGGATGGAGTTCTTTAGGTAGCCAAAATCTGGCATTTTTTGCCCATGCTCCCAAAATCGCTTTTTCGGCGATATCTGGCTGATCGGGAAAGGCGGAACCGACTTCAGCAGATACCATGAGGGCAGTATATTCACCACTGGCGGTTAGTTCCTGTGCGAGGGTGAGCATCGCGGTGGTTTTGCCGACTTGACGTGGGGCATGAATCACAAAGTAGTTTTGTTGATCGATCAGTCCTTTAATCTGGGGCATACGCTCTACGGATGTGAGCATATAGTGAATTTCGGGTTTGCAGGGCCCTGCGGTGTTGAAGTATTTTCTTGGCATGATCGGAATAGAGGGTAAGCAATCTAAACATTAACAGTAATGGTGATGAGACTTTAGACGATCCACCAATTTATTTAGATTTTGGGGATCACTCACGGTAATTGTCAATGTTAAACTGACAAGATACCTAGCATCTCCTTACCCATGACCTGCCCCGTTCCTAAAGATCAACAACCGCTTAATGAATATGTCGAGCTTAAGGAAGCTTTCTTTTATCGTTGGGCAAAACTGGCGCGATCGCAATATTTGCAAAAAATATTTTTGATGTGGCTAGGCTTTACGGTTCTATTTGCACCTGTGGCAATGAGCATTGCTTCACCCAGTCGGCATTTGTGGCAGTTTATGGTCGTAGCGAGTATTGGTGGTGCGATCGCTTTATTTTTGCCAGTTTTATTAATGTTATCGGGCTGGAGTCATGTGAAGCAGCGCCTTGATAGTGCCAAGATTTTTTATGAAGAGTCAGGTTGGTATGACGGACAGACATGGGAAAAACCTGAAGCTGATCTTGCTAAAGATCGTTTGTTAGTGGCGTATGAAATCAAGCCAGTTTTAACCAGATTACAAAAAACACTTTTAGGAATTGTCGGTTTTTTGATACTTAGCTTTGTTTCCCTGAAGATTTCAGGCTAAATTTGAGGTGGACTCTAATTTGGCAAGAAATCGGCATCTAAAACCTGATTTTGCGAATATGGACAGACTTTTGGAAAGTTTTTTTGGGCAATTCCTGTTTCAGTACTTGCTAACTGAATCGCACCTGAGTAAGCATCATCAAACACTTCTGCAAAATATCGCTTGAGGCTAGGGGATTCGACAAAAGCATCATAAATTCTCAGGCGATGCTCGATGATGCTCGACTGCCAACTGCGACTGCGGCGATCGCTTTGGTATTGCCATTTCAATAGATGCGCCAAAATAATGCGGAGATTGCTTTTTAGGCTATTTCGTGAACTTTTCCCCATGTCCTCAATTTCTTCAATTAAATTTTCCCAATCAATATCTGGATTGAGTTTTGCCAAGTCTGGCGATCGCAATTTAGCCACCGTTAGCTCAACCCATGCAAGATAATCTGTCTCATAAAGATTTGTAAGTTCTGGTTTTAGAGTGATTTGCGTCATGGTTTAGGTAATCACTAAATCTAGAAGATCGTTTTTTAATTCTAACTGAACCCAATAGGGTGAAGCTTATTTGGCAAATCTAGCCTTAATATATATTTACATAAAATTAAAATGTAAAGCAAAGCTTTAATCGAGCTTGCTAGATTGCATTAAATCAGATTTTCAGCTTTAAAGGGATTGAGGTAAAGAAATATGACTGTTTTAGACCAATATTTTGAACTCTCCGATCGCGCTAATGACGATGAACAAGCATTTAGTGAATTAGTTGAGTTATTTGCTGATGAAGCTGAAGTGCATCCTGCGGGAGCGCGTAAGGTTGTTGGTAAAGATGCGATCGCGCAGTTATATCGGAAATTTTTTGACGCTTATTCGGGAATGCAACGTGTTTGGACGACCAGAAGGACAGAGAATGGTCTAGAAGCTATTTGGGCGATCGCTGGCAAACGTGATAGTGGTGAACTATTTGCGATGCAAGGTCGGCATATTGTCGAAGTTGATGCCCAAGGCAAAATCTACGCCTTAGAAGTTCATGTCTCCAAAGCCAGTTAATCTATCCCCATTTGATCCAGAAGAATATCTTGCCAGTTTCGATAAATTTGGCATTCACCTTGGTTTAGATCGCATTCAACAACTGCTCCATACTTTAGGCAATCCCCATCAACAAGTTCCCATTATTCACATCGCTGGCACAAATGGCAAAGGTTCCGTTTGTGCTTTTTTGCTGTCCATATTGCAGGCGGCGGGTTATCGCGTGGGGCGTTATACTTCACCGCATTTATTGGATTGGCGCGAAAGAATTACCATTAATGGCGAATGGATTAGTAATCAGGATTTATTAGAGGCTTTGCATCAGGTTGAATCAGCGATTAATCCCGAATTTCCCCCTACCCAATTTGAAGTAATTACCGCGGCGATGTGGTGGTATTTTGCCGAAAAAACCGTTGATATTGCCATCATTGAAACAGGTTTGGGTGGGAGATTAGACGCAACCAATGTATGCGATCGCCCCTTAGTATCGGCTATTACTTCCATCGGACTCGATCATTGTCAACAATTGGGTAATACGTTGGCAGCCATTGCTTCCGAAAAGGCAGGGATTATCAAGCCGAAATGTCCTGTGGTTATTGCCGAAAATACTCCTGAAGCGATCGCCTCTTTGCAAAATAAGGTACGAGAATGCGATGCGTTGGTAACTTGGGTGAAGTCAGCGACCAAAACAGCTACAGGTGCTACATATCAAGGCTTTGAGTATTCTCTGCCATTATTGGGACAGCATCAATTAATGAATTCCGCAGTAGCGATCGCTGTGATTCACTCGTTGCGAAATCAGGGTTGGCAAATTAGCGATGATGCAATCAGTTTGGGAATGGCAAATACAACATGGGCGGGAAGATTGCAATGGATTGATTTTGAGCTAAATGGAAGTTCATGCAAAATCCTCATTGATGGAGCGCATAATGTGGCGGCGGCGGAATATCTCAGACAGTTTGTGGATGAGTCTTTCCCCAATCAGCGTATACGTTGGGTAATCGGTATTCTCAATACTAAGGATCAATCTGGAATTCTTAAAGCGCTTTTGCATCCCGATGATTTGTTGTTTGTAGTACCTGTTCCTAATTCTGCTACAACTGCACCAGAGGATTTAAAGGCGATCGCTATGACAATGCTGAAGACGGAGCCTCAATGTTTTACCAGTTTAGAGTTGGGTTTAGTGGCGGCTTTTGATGATATGCGATCGGATGACGTGGTGATTCTTTGTGGCTCCTTGTATCTGGTTGGTGAGTTCCTTAGCAGTGCTATAATCGCTTAACAAATCAAATCAGATATTTGAATGACCCGATCGCCGATCCATCCTTCTACACCGCGCTTATTTCAAATTAAATTATTGCGAAATGCGGTTAATAGTTATCAGTTCCCTAATGATTTGGCGGCAAAGCATCAGGTGATCCAGCGATGGATTGAGACCGATCGCAATGGTACTTTGGCAAAAATCTCGGAAGTGCAGTTGCATGGTGAGTTTTTAGGTGATATTTTTCGGGATGTGTTGGGGTATGGGACGATCACGCAGTCGCAGGGGAAAACATGGGAATTGTACGCTGAAGCTTCGATTACGGATAAGGGGGGACGGGCTGATGCGGTGCTTGGATTATTTTCGGCTGTAAAGGAGGGGAAGGGAAGTGTGAAGTTAGTGGGGCGGATTGTTGCACCGATTGAGTTGAAGGGGGCGCGGACGAGTCTTGATGATAAACAGGGTAAAAATCCATCGCCGATTGATCAGGGTTGGAGCTATGCCAATCATACGCCTGATTGTCGTTGGGTAATTGTGTCAAATTATCGCGAAATTCGGTTATATAGCACGAGGAAGAGTACGGGATATTATCAACTATTTACGCTGGAAGATTTAGCGGATTTTTATACTTTTAGGCAGTTTTATTTTTTGTTATGTAGACAGAATTTTTTGCCGCATGGGAATGAGAAGGAATCGTTAATTGATTCGCTATTACGGGATTCCGAGCAGCAGGAAGAAGAAATTACCGTAGAGCTTTATAATAAATATTATGATGTCAGAGGTGAATTGATTGGTCATTTTCGCCGCGATGTTAGGGCTAAGGAGTTAGAGGTCGCTGATACTCAGTTAGTGGAAAAGGCACAATTAGCGATTGATCGCATTCTATTTATTGCTTTTTGTGAGGATCGAGGACTATTGCCAAAACATACGCTCAAGAAGGCGTATGAACATGATGATCCTTATTTTCCGCGTTCTATTTGGGATAATTATAAAAAGATATTTGAATGGATTAATGTTGGCAATCCTAAGCAAGCAATTCATGGCTATAACGGTGGTTTGTTTCGTCATGATTCCTTACTAGATGATGTTTTTGGGGTTCCTGATATCACTTGTCGCAAGCTAAAGGAGATTGCGGATTTTGATTTTGATGTGGAGGTGTCCGTTGATGTATTGGGACACATTTTTGAGCAGTCGGTGACGGATTTAGAAGATATTCGCGCTCGGTTTGAAGGTAAGGAATATACAGATAAGGAGCGTAGGAAAGGACAGCAAAAGACTCAGGGAATTTTTTATACGCCGCCTCAGATCACGAAATATATTGTGGATATTAGTTTAAGTGAATATTTGGAGAGGTATAAGCCGATCGCTACAAGTGTAGAGATTAGCGATTGGGAAGCTTATCGTGATTGGTTGAAACAGTTGAAAATTGTTGATCCTGCTTGTGGATCGGGGGCGTTTTTGATTGCGGCGTTTAATCGATTGTTGCGTGCTTATGAGGAGGTAAATCGGGAATTAGCGCTCTTGAAAGGTGCTAATTATCAAGCTGATGAGGGTTTGAATCGGGCGATTTTGAATGGGAATCTCTATGGTGTAGATTTGTCGCAGGAATCGGTGGAGATTACGAAGTTATCGTTATGGTTACAGACGGCGCAGCAGGGAAAGACGCTGATTGATTTGAATGAGAATATTAAGGTGGGGAATTCGATTGTGGATGATGGGAGTTTATGTAATTATCCCTTTAATTGGCAAGATGCTTTTCCTGAAGTGTTTGCGCGGGGAGGGTTTGATGTGGTGTTAGGAAATCCACCCTATGTGCGTCAGGAGTTATTGACTCCGATTAAGCCCTATTTGCAGAATCATTATCAGTCTTATGATGGGGTTGCGGATCTCTATACTTATTTCTATGAGAAGGGTGTGCAGATTCTCAAGCCTGATGGGATTTTGTGTTATATCGTGACAAATAAGTGGTTGCGATCGGGTTATGGTGAGGGATTACGCCGCTTTTTTACACAAAATTCTGTTTTTGAGAAGATTATCGATTTTGGTCATGCGCCAATTTTTAAAGAAGCGGATGTTTTTCCCTGTATTGTGTCGTTGAGGAAAATCTCTGAATATGAAGAAAACCCTCACCCCCAACCCCTCTCCCAGAGGGCGAGGGGAGAAAAAAAAGAAGAAGAATCTCTTGCTCCCCCTCTCCTACGGGAGAGGGGGCTGGGGGGTGAGGGCGAAGTCCAGATCTGTTCAGTGCCGCGTGAGGAATGTCTGAATGCTAATCTGACTCAGTATGTCAGCCAAAATTCTTTTCCTGTGGTGTGGTCGCGCTTTAGTGAAAAAGCTTGGAGTTTAGAGCCGCCAGCAGTTGAAGAGTTGATGCAAAAAATTAAACAGGTTGGGATTCCATTAAAAGATTTTGCGGGTGTAAAGCCTTATCGCGGTATTACAACAGGTTTAAACGAGGCATTTTTTATTGATGATTTCACGAAAACTGAGATTCTTAAACTTGATCCCAATTCCATAGAAATTATTAAGCCCTATGTACGCGGTCAAGATATTAAAAGATGGAGTTCTGAATGGGAAAGTCTTTGGATGATTCTTGCTCATAATAATTTAGATATTGAAAAATATCCTGCTGTTAAATCACATTTGGAAAAATACAAAAAATTATTACAAAAGAGATCTGGAAAGCAGTTATGGTGGCAATTACAGGCTTCACCAGCATTTCAGAAACTTCTTGATAAATCGAAAATCTTTTATCAACAGATTCAATTTTATCCATGTTTTTCCCTAGACATAGACAGTAACTATGCAAACAACAAAGTTTCTTTTATTCCCACTTCTGATTTGTATTTGCTAGGTGTCCTTAATTCTCCTTTACTCTGGTGGCATAATTGGAGGCATTTACCTCACATGAAAGATGAAGCTTTAGCCCCTGTCAACTTTTTGATTGAAACTATCCCGATCGCTCAACCAACCCCAACAATTAGAGCCCAAGTCGAAGAAATCGTAACTCGCTTAATTGAAATCACCAAACGTAACCAAGAAAATAACCGCGAAGTCAGCAACTGGATACAAAGTACCCACAAAATCCCCAAACTTGGACAAAAACTCGAAAACTTCGCTAGCCTTAGTCAAGTCGAATTTGTCGAAGCCATCCGTCAACGCATCCCAAAAATATCAGGAGATCTCAGTCCAAAAGGCTTAAAAGGTGTCGAAAACGTCTATCAGGAATATGCATTACCAATGCAAAGCGATCGCGCTGAAGCCAATCGTTTAGAAAATCGCCTCAGTGACCTGATTAACCAAGCCTATCAACTCACCCCCGAAGAAATTGCCCTCATGTGGCGCACCGCACCGCCGCGAATGCCCATAAGTCAACCATAAATATAATCCATAAATTATTCACAATTATTTTAAAAAATCATGCAGCGATCAATCAGAAATTTTGTTATTGCGATATTGAGCTTTATAGCGGCGATCGCCCTAAATCTCTCTACAGAAGCTCAAAACTTTACCCCACCCACTCAACTGCATCTCATTTATCCACCGTTGCAGCATACTACCACCAGCGATCGCCTGTTTTTTATTGGCACGGCTCCCAAAGATGGGAAGGTCAGCATTAATGGCAAAACCATAGCGCGTAGTGAAGCAGGACATTTTGCGCCCAGCTTACCACTTCAGATCGGCGAAAATACATTTAATCTTCAGTACACCAGTCCTGATGCAGATCGCAGTAATGATCGCCAAATTAATGTAAAAGTGATCCGCGATCCGCGAATTACTTTACCGCCTAAAGAGCTTGGATTTATTAAAGATTCACTATTTCCCAATGTTGATATCGCTCGACAACCCAATGAAAGAATTTGCTTCGATGCGATCGCCACGCCTAACGCTAAAGTTTTAATGAGAATTGGCGATCGGGAAATACCCCTATTACCACGCCGCCGTAATATCCAGTTGCCCCCCAACTCTTCAGTTTTAACGGGTAATAACGAGGCGATCGCCGAATCACCTTCAGGCTACTTTCGCGGATGCACTAGCTTTGAAATTGCAGGAGAACTTGGTCAACCCCAATATGAAGTTCGCTTAGAAGATCGGATTATCAAAGAAAAAGCGATCGGTAAAGTAGAAATCCTCTCTCCCAAAAATCTGCAAGTTGCGGAAGTGATGGTGGCTAGTGCCGATGCGAGAACTGGTGCAAGTACTGATTTTTCTCGTCTTACACCTTTGCCAAAAGGAACCAAAGCAGTCATCACGGGTAAACAAGGAGCATGGCTGCGACTAGATTATGGCGGTTGGGTTAGGAAAAGTATGGTGAAAATAGAAGATATGGAATTACTCCCCCGTTCCATTGTCAAAAGTATTAATACTAAATCTGTCCTTAATCCAGCAGATAAGAATAATATTTGGACAGAGTTGACAATTCCTTTAGAAGTTCCTGTACCGATCGCAATTGTGCAAGGCGATCGCCGTTTGATGCTTACCCTTTATAATGTGACCGCTCAGACGGACACCATATCCACTGCCCCAGACTCCATCATTAACAAGATTGACTGGGCGCAACCTGAACCTGACAAAGTAACCTATACGATTAATCTCAAGCCCAAACAACAATGGGGCTACAAAGCTCGCTATGAAGGTACAAACCTAGTTTTATCATTCAAGCATCCTCCCATAATTGCTACGGCAAATTCTCCAGAATCAAAACCACTGAAAGATATTAAAATTCTATTAGATGCAGGACATGGTGGTAAAGAGGACTTAGGAGCGCGATCGCCAACGGGGTATCCAGAAAAAAATGTGACGCTGATTACTTCCCAACTATTACAAACTGAATTACAAAATCGTGGCGCAAAGGTGGTCATGACCCGCACTGATGATTCTGATGTAGACCTAGCCACAAGGGTAGGAAAAATCGATCAAGAAGAACCAACTCTCGCGATTAGCATTCATTACAACGCCCTACCTGATGATGGCGATGCGATCAATACAGTTGGAGTCGGAGCTTTTTGGTACAATGCACAAGCCGAAGATTTTGCTAAGTTTATTAATTCCTATATTGCTAATAAGCTTAATCGTCGCAACTATGGTGTTTATTGGAATAATCTCGCCCTAGCCCGTCCCACGATCGCCCCATCAGTTCTTTTAGAATTAGGGTTTATGATTAATCCTATCGAGTTTGAATGGATCATTGATTCACAACAGCAAAAGCTACTTGCCACCACCCTTGCCGATGGTATTACCGAATGGATACTGAATGCTGCTAACTGATTTTAACGATTTCTGGTCTATCTTCCATTTGGGTGATTTGATAAATGCCTATGTCCCGTTACTGGTTTGGACTGGAGTGGGCTTAATTGTTTCTAGATTTGCACCAGTTAGTACTTCCAAATTTTTAGGTATCGCTCTTTATTGGGTAGGCGTACCATTACAACTATTTGTTTTTGCCAGACATACCCAGTTTTCGGATACGCCTTATATTCCCTATGTGGCGATCGCGGTTCTGATTCTCAGTTGGTTATTAGCCTTAATCGGTTGGCAATTTGTAAAACAAGAGGATAGCGATCGCTCTAGTTTGGGAAGCTTTATTTTAGCGACTATGCTCGGCAATACTGGATTTGTGGGCTTGACATTAACTAATTCGCTGACAAGTTCTACTTATACAGATTGGGCGGTGTTATATAGCATTGCCAGTAATGTCGCGGGTAATTATGGCATCGCCGTTTTTATTGCCAGTTATTACGGTAAGACAGATGTGAAGCCACCTTGGTGGAAATTGCTGCTAGATGTTGCCACAGTGCCGAGTTTATGGGCTTTTGCGATCGGTTGGTATACGCGCCCAATAGGGTTGCCCGATGCGATCGAGTCGGGATTGGATATGGGGGTATGGGTAACGATCGCTTTTGCCTTGTCCCTAGTCGGTTTGCGTTTGGGCAAAATTGAACAATGGACAAGTCTGAAACCTGCGATGATTGCCGCTTTTTTACGGGTAGCGATCATGCCTTTAGCGATCGGCGTTGGAGCAACATTATTTGGGCTGAGGAGCGATCCCCGTTTAATTTTGACCTTAATGTCAGGAACGCCGACGGGTTTATCGGTATTAATTCTGGCGGAAGTTTACAATCTCGATCGCGATTTATTAATCAGTACGATCGCTTTTTCTTTTATTGGCTTAATTTTTATGCTACCCGTTTGGATTATTTGCTTTGGTTAAAGCTCATTAGAGAATCACAAATCGATTGATCGCTTTGTTTTAGATGACTTTGGTGGCTGAGTCTTTTTGGTGGAAATTTTTTGTAGTTTTTGGACTTGCTTAAGGGTTAGTCCTGTAAATTTGGCAACTAGATCCTCAGCAACGTTAGATCGCAGCATATTTAGGGCGATTTGGTTTCTTTCCTCAGTTTTGCCTTTGGCTTCACCTTTAGCTATGCCTTCGACCATACCTTCAGCCTTACCCTCAGCCTTACCCTCAGCCTTACCTTCTCGTAGTATTTCTTGATAAATTACTGACTCTTTCATGATGTCGCTCCTCAAAAGTCTTTGGATGATTTCTTGATTTAGGGCTATACCCGATATTATAGCGGTCGATGCAGCGACGTTACTTTGAACTTGTTTATCGGTAATTTGTTCAATTTGCTTCGCAACCTGTCTTAAGGTTTCTTCGGGGTTATTAGTTTGCGAGAGGGCGGCAAAAGGCAGTAGTCCTTGGTATTGCTGAAATATTTCTGTGGGCTGCTCCCATAGTCTGATCACGTTAAATTCATGGTTTAGTTTGCCAATGTTAAATGTCGTTTCATGGACTAGCGGAGATTGGCTGGGGGTAAGGTAAATAACGACTTGATAAACCTGTTTGTTTGGAAATTTACGATATTGTCTGAGCCGATAGTCGGTCATGCGGAAGGGGATATTTTTGTTTGGATCGGTCTGAAATTCGATATGCAGAATCATCTCGGCTGATTCAAGAAATATCACGGAGTCAGCGCGAATGGGTTCGACTGAGAGTTCTGATGGTTCGATTTTCGTTAGGGTTATGGCTTCGCCTAATATCCAACTGGCGAAGTCTTTGGAGAAGCTTTCTGCTAAAAATTTACAAATATTGTCAATCATTGCGGAATTTTATCATCTCAGGAATGACTTGATCTGTCTTCTCCCCTTCTCCTGCGAGAAAGGGCTTCACATAACAGACTAATACTTGGCAAATGAGCGACTAGGCGGAGCCGTAAATTGGGGGGGGCGATCGCTATTGGTGTTATTCAAATTATTGGAATTTTGAGGATTTGGGCGCAATGGTGGACGAGCTAAAGCCTCTGGATTAAAACGATAACCAATATTTCTGACGGTTTGAATTAGATTTGGTTGTTGGGGATCAACCTCTAACTTTTTGCGTAAAGACAAAACATGGGTGTCCACTGTACGGGGATTATTAATCTCATCAGGCCAAGCCCTTTGTAAAAGTTCGGCTCGGCTCAGCGCTAAACCTTCGGACTGAGCCAGAACATACAGCAAACTAAACTCCTGTGGCGTTAAGTCGATCGCACTGCCCTTAAGCCGCACTTGTCGCTGCACAAGATCGATTTTTAGAGTGCCATAGTCCAAGCAAGCTGGCGGTGCGGATGTGCGTAACCTACGAGTTAACGCCTCGACTCTCGCCAAAAATTCCTGCATTCCGAAGGGTTTGCTCAAATAATCATCAGCCCCAGATTTTAGCCCCTCGACGATATCAGCCTCACCAGTACGCGATGAGATTATAAATACTAAAGAGCTTCTTTGTTTATGTAACCAACGACATAGCTCCACGCCATCCCCATCAGGCAAATCAGTACTTAAGATCACCAAACTGGGCTGTTGTTTCTGAAACACCAGCTTGGCTTGCTGACAACTAACAGCTTGAAATACTGAGTAACCGATCTGCTGTAAATGCCAACCCAAAAGTGAGGCAAGATTTGGATTACCTTCTACAATTTCTATGCTGATTGGGATCAAAGAAATATTCTCCTGCCGAGTGAAGGCTTATGGCTCTCGGATCATGAGACTGCATGATAACCTAAGACAAATCTGGATTTTGTAGCTGTGATTACCCTCAAAGTAGTAATTTGCGTTATGAAACCAATTTTTAGCTAATACCAGATAAATCTATGACTTATCGAAACCCAGTTCCCACGGTTGATATTATTATTGCCATGCGCGATCGCCCTAATTCGCCCATTGTCTTAATTGAGCGGCTAAATCCGCCTCATGGCTGGGCGATCGTGGGTGGATTTGTGGACTATGGTGAATGTTTAGAAGATGCAGCGCGACGCGAGGCGGCGGAAGAAACGGGACTGAAGGTCGAGTTAATTGATTTACTGGGGATTTATTCTGACCCTAGCCGTGACGATCGCCTACATACAATTAGCGCTGTGTATATTGCCGAAGCATCAGGTGAACCCAAAGCCGATGATGATGCTAAATCTGTTGGTTTATTTTCATCTTGGGACATGCCGACCAATCTATGTTTCGACCATGCCCAAATTTTGCAAGATTATTGGCGTTATCGTAATTACGGGCTTCGTCCACGCATTTAAAAAAAGTTTGCTTTAGGTATTGACAAACTTGATCATCACTGTGTATCTTAATAAAGGTCAAGAACACGCCCCCATCGTCTAGAGGCCTAGGACACATCCCTTTCACGGATGCGACGGGGATTCGAATTCCCCTGGGGGTATTCTTGATAAACAAAAAAGCCTTTGCATTGCAAGGGCTTTTTTGTTGCAGACTTTTCTAAAGATTGAAAAAACTGCGAATCGAATTTAGATATAGCGGCTCATTGGTTGAGGCATTGTTATTATGTCCACCGTTGGGAATCAGAACAATTTGTTTCTTGCTTGATGTCGCTTCATATAGACGTTGGCTCATTGCGGGAGGAATAAAGTCGTCGTTAGTGCCATGAATATACAGTGCGGGTATGGCTAGCGATCGCACCTTAGCGATCGAGTCAAAGCGCTCATGAATCAATAAATCAATCGGAAAAATTCGGTATTTGGGATCAAGGGAAGCCATCTCGCTCATTGATGTAAATGAAGCGTCAACGATCATTCCCATCGCATCAGGATGTTTAACCGCCAAGTCGATCGCGATCGCCCCACCCAGTGAATGCCCATAAATCATAATCTGATGTGGCTTGAATCCTTTTTCAATCAGGTAATCCCAAGCTGTTTGAGCATCGGTATAAACCGTTGACTCCGATGGAGAATTACCGTCACTTTTGCCATAACCGCGATAATCAATCACTAAAACTGAAAACCCCATACGCATCAAGCGATTAGCATGTTTGGCATTGGCACTAATATTTTTGCCCTTGCCATGCAAATATAAAATTACCTTGCGATCATTTAGATCGCCCTTTGGATCGCTTTTCGTTTCTTGTTTGATATTAGGCAACCACCAACCAGCAATATTTTCAATGCGACCATCTGAGTTTTTGACAGGAATTAACACGTCCTCATAGTTAGCTCCAAACTTGGCTGGTGTGGTTGTAATTTCTTTTTCAGGTGAAAAAATAATTAATGTTTGCCCAAACCATAGCCCCGCACAAACTGAACCATAAAAACTAGTCAGAGCAATTCCTGCGATCGCTAGAGGTCGAACCCAATGTCGAGGCGATCGCTTATTGTGATGATCTTTCGCTGATTCTAGAAATGATTCAGTCATGGAAATACTTTATGGGTTTTGATGTTTGAAAGATTCTACGGTTTTTCGAGTATATGGGCTGCAAACTTAAAAACAAAATATTGCATATTTGCACCATTGCTGTAATATAGTAAAGCATTAAAAAATTTAGTGTCTGCGGTCATGGTGGAATGGTAGACACGCCATCTTGAGGTGGTGGTGGCGAAAGCTGTGAGAGTTCGAGTCTCTCTGACCGCATATTTTAAAAAAAGACAAAAAAAGAGCGCTTAGCGCTCTTTTTTGCTATGGACATAAATTTTTAGCAATCCTTGAAAATTTGCAATAATACTAGAATTAGTTTTTTGATATTTGTCTGTCAATTCACCCAACCCATAAACCTCTATGCCGCTCAAATCTACAACCCGTCACATCCAGATTTATGCTGCTGTCATTGAAGAGCAGAATGATGAACTCATTGATAGCGAAAATATGCTGACCCTTGATGTCGATCCTGAGAATGAACTGAACTGGACAGATGGCGCTCTGCAAAAGGTATATCGCAAATTTGACCAGCTTGTTGTGGACTATAAAGGTGCAGATCTCACTGATTACAACTTGCGTCGCATTGGTTCAGACTTAGAACATTTTGTGCGATCGCTTCTACAACAAGGCGAAGTTACCTATAACCTCAATCATCGATCGCTTAATTACAGCATGGGTTTACCGCAGATCGTCAATACCGAAGCTCAATAACCATAACTCTGCAAATCATCTAGAATTATTCATAAAAACTATGTCTGAAACTGCATCTACTCCCGAAACAGCGAAAGTCGCCGCGAAACCGAAAGCCGAGAAGCCACCCGCGATCGAAGAGTTGCCCTTTGAAGAATTTATCACTACTCATTATTTACCTGCCTTAACCAAAGCTTTCGGCAAGCAAGGTGTCAGTGATTTGCAACTTGAATTTGAGAATTCACAGGTGCGTGGTAAATGGGCGCAAGGTTTACGCCAGTTTACTGTTTATTTTTCCAAAGCCGATCTCAATGCTCAAAAAGCTTTTTCTTGTGCCGATGGTGGGCGATCGGCAAGTACAATCGAACCATTTTTGATCGATGAGCGCAAAGCACCGCTAGATTTATTGGTGTTTAGTGTAATTCAACGTTTAAATGCCCAAAAATGGCTTGAGTCTAATTAATTAACCGAGGAGGGCGCTTAGCGCCCTCTGTATCGATTGTTAGAGAGGTAATTGCTATGAGTCAATATGTTTTACTTCGCATTCAGCCTCTTCAAGAAGAGCTTGAAAGTTTAAAAAAGATTGTCAGTCATCAATTGTTGCAGAATCAGCGTAAAACTACTTATATCAAGGGGCTTAGCATCCCCTACAGCAAAACCCTATCTTTTTCCGAGAATCTTGTCATATTCGGCGTGTGAACCGATCCAAAACCACACAATCTTTTCCTCTCCTATTTTGATAATTCCCAATGCCCTCCATCCGATGCCTACTCTGACTGACCAGATATTTTCGCTATTTCTGAGTTGCTTAAATTCTAAGCTTGGATGAAATGGATTATCTTTCCAAAGTTCGTAGTTCTTCTTCGCAGTTTCTTTGATATGTTCAGGCAATCTCACAAAAAGTTTGCGAAAATCTTTGGTTCTAGATGGCTTCATTATTCTTCGCCAAAACCTTTTTCTTCAGTTTCACTTTTCTCATCTTCAATTAGTGCTGCTTGAGCCATTTCTTGAAATACACCTAGATCCATATTTGGATTTGCTAAGGTTTCCTGCCACTTTAATTCGTTGTGAATATCTTCTAGTAGTTGGTGGGCAATTTCATCTTGGAGATGTACTGAAAGCTTTTGGGCTTCTTTGAAGGCTTTCTCTAGTAGTTTAGTCATAGTGGTTTCAAGCATTGTAAGTATGTTCTATGATAATGCTTTTTTATCTAAAAATTTACTATGTAGAACGCGATCGCATCCAGATCGCCCTCTCCCCAATAAATTTCCTGCTCGTTAAAGTAACCTTTATTCTATGAATACCTTCTGTAGTATGGGTGATCGCAATACTGGATTAGCGATCGCACTTATCTTCTTCTATTCAAGCTTTTCAGCGCATAGGCTTTGCATCCTAATGCATCTTGGTTGGAAGGATTAGCTTCCAAAACCTTATCAAAGCATTCAATAGCATCATGAAGTCTTCCTAATTTACCTAGCAAAGTACCTTGAAGATACCAGACATCATAGAAATCAGGTTTGAGTTCGAGGACTTTTTCAAATGTATAGATTGCTTCCTCAATTTCTTCTAAATTAGCAAGTGCTTTACCTTTAGCGCACCAAATTTGATAGTTGTTAGGTTGGATTTGTAATGCTTTGTTGTAAGCAGCGATCGCTTCTCTATATTTTCCTGATTCTTCTAATTCAATACCTCGTCTACACCATGAATTGTAGTCATCAGCATCAATCTTTAAATCTTGAGCATCAAGATTATTGTTATATCCAGATTTATTGTTAATAAAAAAAGCGATCACCAAAATTAAGATGACAATGATAATTAATCCAGACATTTTTCTCACCTTAATTGCAAATTAGTTCTTACGAAGTTCATTAAGTATGATCTTTTTGTTACGAATGGCTTCTTGATTGTTTGGATTAATCTGCAAAGCACGTTCATAGGAAGCAAGTGCATCCTTGCGATTCTGCATATAATGGAGAGATAGACCTCGGTTATACCAAGCTGTATCACAATTAGGGTTTATCTCCAAAGAACGATCAAAAGAGATGATTGCCTCTGATTTTCTGCCTAACTTAAATAGAACTTCAGCGCGTGTGAGCCATGCAGAGTCACTATTGGAATCGATTTGCAAGGATTTGTCAATGTAAAAGAGAGATTCTTCGAGGCAGCTTAATTTTTTGGATTCTTCTTTTATATAAGGCACTAGACACCACAGATGTAAACCTTCTCCATACCATACTTCACTGTTATAAGGAGCAAGATTAATTTGTGAAACGCGATAATGAGCATCTTTGGCATCTTGATAGTCAGATTTTAGTTGCAATGCTCGATCATAAGCAGTGATAGCCTCCTTATACTTACCAATCTAAACAGGGTATTACCTCTTTCATAGCTTGATTTGTGAGTACCCAGCCAACGATGCCATGAACTTTGTAACCAATGCCAAAGCTGCTCAAACATAATTGATGCTCCAATCTAATTGTCGCTAAAAAAGCGTCCTATCGTCAAGTTCCAAAGGAGAACAACTGTAAAAGAGAATGCAAATATGACGGCAGACATTACAGGAAGAACATACCAAGCTAATGGCTGGTACTGTACTTTGTGAATAGCGCATTTATCATGCATTGATAGCGATAGCATACCTAGACCACCAAGCGCAAATGAAATTAAGGGCGCAATAATTGCGATCGCCAAAAACTTGCTCAAAAAATCATTAGTCCCAGAGTTTGGCAGTTTACCTGAAAGCTCTGCTATCAAAGCAGCAATAGCTCCAATCCCGTACCAACTAATCAAGTATTTCCATTTAAAGGTAGTTTTATCCATTGGTGATTCCTTTTAATTTTACCAAAACTGTCTGAAGTAACATTCAAAAAAGTATTGATGAAAAGCTATTATTTAAGGCTTACCGTCTGTGTCAATTGGGGTTTCATTTTTACAGTCGGAACATTTATAGATCACACGCTCTGTGTAAGCATTAATTTTGCGAGAACTAACGTAAGTCATTTTAGTGCTACCACAATGACCGCAGATTGGACCGCCGAATTGATTACGAGCCATAGCTTTACACTCCCAAATTTTTCTATTTTTGATCTCCTAAATCCTACACCAATGTATTAGGCTTTTAAAGCGGAGAAAGACGGATCTCTAAAAATTTAATTTAAGACGGGAAAAAGCGGGGAAAGACGGTTATAATCGGGCTTGTGGATTTATGGCTTTGTAAATATGGACGTTAAAGAATTGCTGAAATTTGTGGATGAGAGTATGTTTGCGAAGACGGGTAAACGACTTAACGATTTACAGCGTCAGGTGATTGAGGGGGCGCTGAATCATCAGAAATATGTTGATATTGCAGACTCTTTTGAGAGGAGTGAAGGTCATGTAAAAGATACTGGTTATGAGCTTCTACAAATGCTTTCAGATATTTTTGAAGAGCCAGTTAGTAAAGGGAACCTTAAATCTGTTTTAGAAAGACAGAGAGATATAAATTTTAATATCGGGGATGGAAATCTTGGAAATAATGTCAGTCATGTTATTGGTTGCGTAAATTTTAATAGCGATCGCCCCTCAAATAAAACTCCATTAGAAAAGCCTGACTCTCAACAAAATAAGCAAATATCCAAAATTAAGAGATTGCAAGATCTTGGCTTAACCAACGAAGAAATCGCCGAATTGTTAGAGATTCCTTTAGAATCAATTACAGGTACAAACTTAGAAGAATCGGCTTAATTCTCGATTAATGTCTTACATCCCGCCACCAAAAGCATTAAAAGCCTTTCCTGATGCAGTTATTGTCAAAGGTAAAACACAAATTCAAGGATCTAATCAAAAGCGTAGACGCTGGCAGACACCAGACAACAAACTTTATGAGTGGGATTACCAACATGGCGCAGTTGAAAAGTATGATAGAAATAATAAACGGTTATAAAGTTAACCGTGTACTGAGATGGTACGAGAAAAATGGTAATGCTTTAATCGGTGAAACTGTACTTAGAAAATTTTCACTAACTGAATTACAGAACATTTTGAACGAACCAACTGATTCAGCAATGTTTTTTTCCTATCAACTTACAGATCAGCAAGTTGGTTATTTTCAGGGCAAACTTAAACAGACTTTTGATTTGAGTGCCTATGAATATTTTTTAGAATGCGATGCGATTTAAACGTACACAAATTATTTAAACTAAATTCCCATGACTAATGCCCCACCACGCCGTGAAAGTTTAGTCAATCGCTTAATTTTTGGGCTGACGACTAGCCTTTCTTTGTTAGCCACAGCAACCTTGATTCTGTTATTACATATTCAGCAAGGTACCTCTGAATTAGAAGCTTTTACCACATGGCTCGCCATCTTTTTTCTGTCAACGGGATTAGGGTCGGGCTTGTTTGTCGCTATTTCAATTATTCGTAGTATTCAGCCACCGCTAACAGAACTTTCGGAAACTGCGGAAGAAATATCTACAGGTAATTTAGCAGCGCGATCGCAGTTAAATCGAGCCGATGAAATTGGTGAATTTGCCAAAATTTTTAATCGGATGGCAATGCATCTGGAAACTAAAACGGCGACATTGGAAGCGCGTGATATTCAATTTGCCCTGCAATCCCTCGATCGCGTGTTGGTAAATACCGCCGATCAATACAAATTAATTAAGGCAAGTTTGGAAGAGATTTGCAAACTCACAGGCGCTCAACTTGGCAGCATTTACCTTTGGGAAGCTCCATCTTCACGCCCTGAAGGCTGTCTAGTCCTCACTGCCGAATGGGGTTACAAAACTAGTCAAGCTCTAACCGAAATTAATTTAGGAGAAGGAATTATTGGTCAAGCAGGACAATTGGAAGAAGCGATTATTTGGGAAGGCGATCGGCTGAAGGGACAGACTCTAGTTTATCGCACTCCCGTTGGCGATCTCTTACCTCAAAGCCTTTCGGCATATCCCTTAATGCTCAGACGTAGCCTTGTGGGAGTTCTCTTTTTAGGCAGTCTTACGCCACTTTCGGAACGGGGTCGGAATATCCTCCAATCCATCGGTCGCCGTCTTGCTACTGCCATTAGCAATGCTCAAAGTATTGAAACGATCGCCCGTCAGCGTGAAGAATTAACCACCGTATTCGAGCAGCTTGCCGATGGCGTATTACTCAGCGATCCCGCAGGACGGATTCTCAAAATTAACTCCGCAGGGCGTAAAATTCTGAGTTTTAACGTTGCCAATAATGCCGTGAATGCAGGAATAGCCGCCTCTCCCGTGATTGCTAAGTCGATGGAGGAGATCGTTAAACAATTTGATATTCGACATCAAGATGGCGATCCCGTAGATCTCGCAAATCTGGTCGTATTTCGGGCGATGTCCACAGGCGAAGTGATGGAAGACCAAGTGGTTTTGCGTCAACCCGATGGCAATGAGATTATTCTTAGTACCAAGGCGGCTCCCCTTGTCGGGAGTGAATCGGAATTAATTGGTAGTGTGATGATTTTGCGTGATGTTACGGAACAGCGTTATCGCGACAAGGTGATGCAAGAGACAAATAAAATCATGATCGAGCAGCAAAAGCGAATGGGGATTTTGCAGCGTCTCACGAACTTGATTAACCAACAGTTGCAGGATCTGGATGTTCTCCTCGAATCAGTTGTAGAAGCGACTTGTGATGCGATCGCGTGGGCGGAGGTTTGCGTCCTTGCTCTTTATAATCCTAAAGAAAATAAACTGATTCTATCCGCAGCGAAAGGACTCCCTGATGATTTTCCCTTACAAGAATCCTTTGAGCTAGATGCTCCTAATCTCATTGCTCAGGTTTTTAAAGAAGGCATTCCCATTGAAATTAAAGCGGGGGAATCGCGGCTGGTGGAATCACTGCCAGTTAAAAGTGCCTTGTGTGTGCCGATTGAATCCAGTCGTTCGGGGCGTTTAGGGGTTTTAGCGATCGGGCATTTGCAATTGGAGAGAGCCAGTTCTCGTGAAGATTTGAATCTATTGGCTTCCTTTGGAGTACAAGCGGCGATCGCGATCGGTAATGCTCAATTAATCAATCAAATCGAAGCCCAAAATGCTCAACTATTGGAGGCAACCCAATTAAAGAGTCAGTTCCTAGCCAATATGAGCCACGAACTGCGAACACCGATGAATGCGATTATTGGTTTTTCGCAAGTGTTGTTACGCCAGCGCCGTGATGTGCTTTCGACAAGTCAAGTAGATATGGTGGAGCGCATTCTTCGTAATGGTAAGAATCTATTGGATTTGATTAATGATATTCTCGACCTATCGAAAATCGAAGCAGGAAAAATGGAGGCGCACCCAGAGTTATTCAATCTTGATGAATTAATTCACCATACCTGTGAAAGCTTGCAACCCTTAGCTAGTATCAAATCCTTAGACTTCGTATTCCAAAATCACATTGGTAGTTGTGCGGTTTATCATGATTCAATTCGGATTAAACAAGTCATCACCAATTTGGTGTCTAATGCGATTAAATTTACGGATGCTGGTGAGGTTCGTATTGAGTTGAAATATAGCGATCGCGATGCAGATAATCCCACATCTGAGATACTTACTCCTGAGATTAATGCTGATTCAACTAATACTATAATTCCAGAATCTCAAGCATCACCTTTGGCTACTGCCAATATTTTGATCTCGGTGCGTGATACGGGTATCGGTATTGAGCCAGAGTTTCAGCGCACCATTTTCGAGCAGTTTCGCCAAGTCGATCAGTCCTCTACGCGCAAACATGGCGGTACTGGTTTGGGTTTAGCGATTACAGAACAATTGGTTTTGTTGATGGGCGGTACGATCTATCTAGAAAGTGAAGTTAATCACGGTTCTGTTTTCACTGTTGAGTTACCACCAAGGTTAAAAAATTAGCGATTCAATAGACTGTATAGTAGAAGAAGGTAAAGGCTTAAGAATAAAAATGGGTTTTGTTTTTGCAGATTTATTTGCTGGCATCGGTGGATTTAGAATCGCTTTTCAGAATTTGGGATGTAAATGTGTATTCTCATCAGAAATTGATCCATATTCTAGGAAAACTTACCAAACAAATTTTGGCGATGTGCCTGATGGCGATATTACCTTAATCCCTGCTGCACAAATTCCAGATCACGATATTTTAACTGCTGGTTTTCCATGTCAAGCATTTTCAATAGCTGGAAGAAAAGCGGGGTTTGAAGATGCCAGAGGTACGCTTTTTTTTGAGATTGCAAGAATTATTAAAGAAAAGAAACCAAAGGCTTTTTTCTTGGAAAATGTAAAAGGATTAATGTCTCATAATAAAGGTAAAACCATAAGTATTATGCTAGACATTTTAAGAAATGAACTAAATTATTTTGTACCCCAGCCTCAAATAGTTAATGCAAAGAATTTTGGTGTTCCACAAAACCGAGAAAGAGTTTTTATTATTGGTTTTCGTAAAGATTTAGGTATTAATTCTTTTGATTATCCAACACCTAGTTTATCTATACCAAGATTTATTGATATAAAAGAAAAGAACCCTGTTTCTGTTAAATATTATTTATCTAATCAATATCTAAATACTTTAATATCTCATAAGAAAAGACATGAAGAGAAGGGAAACGGATTTGGTTATACGGTTATTAGGGATGATTCCATTGCCAATGCTATAGTTATAGGAGGAATGGGCAAAGAAAGAAACCTTGTAATTGATGAAAGAATTACTGATTTTACTCCTGTGACAAAAATTAAGGGTGATGTTAATCGTGAAGGAATAAGGCGAATGACACCGAGAGAATGGGCTAGATTACAAGGATTTCCCGAGTCTTTTGAGATTAAAGTTTCTGACGCACAAGCTTATAAGCAATTTGCTAATTCAGTTGCTATTCCAGCAATACAGAGTACAGGAGCTAAGATTATTGAGGCATTAATAAATAATTGTGAGTTCATATTATGAAAAAATCTAAAAACAAAGGTGAATGGAGTGAATTATACGCTCTTCTAAAAATAATAGACGATAAAAAACTTTATGCTGGCGATAAAGATCTAAATCAGATATTAAGTATTTCTTATCCAGTTATTGAAGTTTTTAATGGAGATGAGTCAAATTTTACTCGTTATCAACTAGATTTAATTAATCAAGTTGTCAATGTTTACGTTGGAGATTCGTTAGATTTTTTCTCTATCCCTATAAGTGAGTTTGCTAAATATTCAGATTTTTTGTTGGCTAAAATTAAAAATTCTAAAGGAAGTAGTTTTGAAATTAAAGAGATAGAAAATTTTGTTTCACAAATAAAACTTTATAGAATTGCTTCATCCTCTAATAAAAAAGTAGATATCCAAGCCTTAATTGATTCAGGTAACGAAAATTTAGTAAAACTTGGATTTAGCATTAAATCTTGGCTTGGTAGTATGCCAACCCTATTAAATGCCACGGGTGCTACTAATTTTATATTTGAAATTAAAAGCCCTCAACAATTAAGTGATACTGAAATTGAAAATGCCAATAAAATTAAAAACTTCTATGATAAATTTGTGTATTTTCAAAGGCACAATATAAAACTGTCATTTAGTAATATTAGCAGACAAAATTTCTATGACAACTTAATTTTAGTTGATAGCCAGCTTCCTCAAATATTAGCCTATATTCTAGAGGATCATTATTCCTCACAAAAAGTCAATAAAATTTCCGACTTAGTTAGTAGATTAGCTGATGCAGATCCTTTAGGACTATCTAACAAGTATTTCTACGAAAAGAAAATCAGAGATTTCTTGTCAGTTATAGCTCTTGGAATGATGCCAAATACACCTTGGAATGGCTATCATTCAATTAATGGTGGTCATATAGTTGTTTCTAAAAGTGGAGAGATACTCACATACTTTTATATATATTTTCCACAAGAGTTTGAAAACTATCTTTTTAACAGAATGAAACTCGAAAGAGGCAGTACGACTAGACATAAATTTGGGCAAATATATTTTGATAAAGATGGTGAACGAGCGTATATTAATCTAAATCTTCAGATTCGTTTTTTCTAAATTTTTTTAATAAGGAGATTATTTATTCAATGTCTGATGTTAATAATAACTCTATAGAGAAAATCCCCTCGCAACTCAACACTCCTAAATATATTCAAAAAAAGAAACAAAAAAATTTTACAACTGTTCAAAAAAATGAAATTCTAAAACGTGATGGCTATAGATGCGTAATGTGTGGTGCAGGTCGAGAGAATGGCGTAGAATTACACGTTGATCATATTAAACCGAAAGATATGGGCGGGTTAGCTACTATTGAGAACGGTCAAACTTTGTGTAGTCAGCATAATTTTCTCAAGAAAAATCTTAAGCAAACCGAAACAGGCAAAAAAATGTTTATCCGTCTCTACGAACTGGCTAAGAAAGAAAATAATCAGGAATTACAGGAGTTTTCCAAAGAGATTCTTAAGACTTTTGAGGATTTTAATATTAATGGACATATTGAATGGGAAAAGTAGATTTATTAGCTTACTTATTCGCGATCGCGATCGCTTCAATCTCATCCGCAGGTGTAAATCCAAAAACTTGAGAATAAAAATAAAATTCACCATCAAGGGCGCGTTTGATATTTTCAGCTTTTCGGAAACCATGCTGCTCGCCTTCAAAGGCAACGTAGGCAACAGGCAAACCTTTCTCGCGCAGAGCATTGACCATCATTTCCGCTTGATTTGGGGGAACGACTTTATCTTCTAGCCCTTGGAAAAAAGCGATCGCACAGGAAAGTTTTTCGGTGAAATGAATCGGCGATCGCTGAATATATAAATCCTTTTGTTCAGGATATTTACCGATGAGACTATCGAGATAGCGGGACTCAAATTTGTGCGTATCGGTGGCTAAAGCTTCCAAATCACAAATTCCATAATGACTTGCTCCCGCCTTAAAATCATCACGGAATGTCAGGGCGCAAAGGTTCGTATAACCACCCGCACTGCCACCTGAAATTGCGAGGCGATCGCGATCCACTAAACCCTTATCCGCAAGGAATTTCGCACCATTAGCACAGTCATCGACATCGACAATTCCCCAATTTCCTTTGAGGCGATCGCGATATTCTCGTCCATAGCCCGTACTGCCGCCGTAGTTCACATCTAGCACCGCAAAGCCGCGACTTGTCCAATATTGGATACCAAGGCTCAAACTACCTGAAGTTGAAGCAGTGGGACCACCGTGACTTTTGACGAGTAGAGGTGGTTTCTCGTCAGTTTCTGCTTGAAAATCTTTATTTTTAGGTGCGTAATATAGACCATATGCGGTCTTACCATTCTCAGTGGGAAATTCTACGGGTTGGGCGGCGGAAATATAATCGGCATCAATTTGTAAATCAGAAGCAGCGCGGATTTTTTGCCAAGTTCCTGTGGTTAGATCGAGTAAGATAATCGCGGTTGGCTCGGTTGCGGAACCACCCAGAAAAACTAGGCGATCGCCTTCACAATCTAGACCCGAAATTGAAGTAAATGGCACATCAATTTGTTGTAAACCTACATCAAGATTTGCGGGATCGAGAATTGCTAAGTGAGATTTACCATTCTGGCTATAGCTACAAACGATTTTGCTATCACCTGTAAAGGCATAGGTAGACATGCCAAATACCCACTGAGGTAAGCCAAATTCTGCTTCCATCGGACATAGTGCTTGAATATTGCCAGAATCTTCAGCCCTATATAAATTCCACCAGCCAGTGCGATCGCTAACAAAATAGAGCTTGCCATCGGGCGACCATGAGGGCTGAAAAATTGATTCGTTGATACCACCAGCAACTAATTGGGAGTTCTGGACTGTGAGAACGCCTACTTCCGATTCGATTAAATCCGCAACCCATAATTCGGTTCCATCCCAAGGCATATTGGGGTGATTCCAACTCAGCCATGCAAGTTTATCGCCTGTAGGATTAAGGTGTGGTGAAGCATAGAAATCGGCACCTGTAACTAATACCTGTATATCTTCGCCGTTGCTAGTATTGACGCTAACTAGGGTATTAATTGGTTCCCCTTCGCTGGTATGGTCTTCACGCACAGCGATCAATTTGCCATAGATCCGATTCCAAACAAAGTCGGCATAACGATAGGCGCTTTCGGTAGTCAAGGGCTTCGCCGATCCGCCACCAATTTTGCGATAAATGCAGCGATCGCTCAAATTAGAAAAATAAATGCGTCCGTCATCGACTAGATATTCTCCACCGCCATATTCATGGACTAGCGATCGCACGTTGAGGGATGTGGGTGTCATCTCACGATACTGTCCATCATCACTGTAGCGCATAATCACGTTGCGCCCGCCTTCGGTTGGTCTACCTTCGTTCCAATAGACATTACCGCCATCAATGGCGATCGCGCCGAGGCGTATGCTGTTAGCAACTATTAAGTCAGAGCTAATGGGAGATTTCCAAGAACCGTAGGCAGCGATCGGCATAGTTTATTTTTTAGTATCACGGGCTTTAGGATTATATCTGTTTTCAATCTTGATTACGGATTTATCACCCCTGCCAAAATGTCACCAACAACCTCGACTTAGCAGTTTTAATTAACTAAGGATAGATTTTAGGGAACTCTTCAGGGCTTTTGAATGCTTGTTTAGCTCCAGAACTATAACAATCGTATTTCCTGAATTCTTGAAGCTCAAATTTTTCTTCAATAAGTTTATACTCAGCAGCAGATCCGCAACCACCAGCACCTATTCCTTTATGAAACACCCTAAGAGTATTGTCTTCTGGAAAAAATTGAGGCAAACCAGAAATCGTCAGTAATTCAGTTTTTTGGATTTTCCCAGACTCAATAAGTGATGGATCTAAGGTATGAAAAGGAATTATTTGTGTCTGCTGTTGTAAAAGGCTTTCAGAATATAAAATATATTGATATAGTCCGTTATATTGAGGCGGAAAACAGGTAGCTTTAACTAGGAAATTGTTGGGATAAATTTCATATGCTACTAATCGCTTTGGGATTGTTGTACCTCCTGAATCTATCTGACAATGAAAATTAGGTGAGTATCTCAGAAAACGTTCTGTAGCTTTTTCATCTGATTTGAGAATTGATTTTCTATAATTGGGAACAAGTTTTTCATTAAATAAATAGACCTTAATATCCTCTTTAAAAAAAGGTTTATCGGCAAAATAAACATAGAACTTAGGCTTATTTATATTGGTTGGTCTTTCAACCTTTACGGCAAAGATGCCATAATGGAAAATATGGGATCTAGTCAACCAATCAATTGATGCATTATCCTCAATTGATATTTTTTGAGATTTATTATTCCCAGCAAATATAATCATTGATATAGTATTCCCATTTATCTCGTCTCCACAGATGTAGATACGAAATGTATATGTTCTAGCATATGTAACAATTTTATCTAAATTTCCACAAGTTTTATCTTGAGCTAATTCAGAAGTGCTATTAATAATTAATGACCTGATTTCATCTTTTGTTTGAGATTGAAACGATAGCACAAAAGGTGTCTTACTAACTCCTATCTCTAATAATTTTTGGCTATAAATGGGAACCAATTGATTAGATAAAAAAACTAAAACTGATCCGATAAATACACTTATCATTACGTTTTAATCTAACTCCTTAATGCAGGTCTAATCTTACTAAAAACTATCTTTCGATCTTCTAACCCCGTGTAACCACCATTTAAGGAAAGTGTAATACTTTCAACACGATCACTCTTATCTCCATTAAGATCACTTAGATTACTATTAGGAATATTATTATTCTCGGCAATCTCTCTAAATGAGGAAAATTGGTAGCTAGTATTAATCCTAATAACTCCAGTTTTGTAATCTGATGTCCAAAACCAAATGGAAGAAAGAATTGCAAATATAGGTTCACTTGCAACTAATTTAGGGGCATTTAGAAGTGAATCTCTAAAACCCAAATCTTCACCAAATTTTTTATAGGCATCTCTACCAGTGATCTGAATTAGACCTCTACCTCTAAAATTTGATCCATCACCTAGTTTTGTATTTCCTAAATCCATGCCAGCTTCTGTTTGATACCCATATTTATTCTCAAAATATGTGTAATCATCTCCGTTGTATTTTTCAGATGTAGAACTAAATCGGTCAGATTCATGAACGAGTTGAGTCAAAAAGTGGGCTTGATTGTCAACACTATTAATTCCAGAAATTGCCATAGCAATAATCAAATAAGAGTAATACTTATCTAAATCTGATTTCTGAATACCAAGCCCAAGATTCAATATTTTTTGTTCAGGAATACGGGATAAATATGTCTTTACAGCAGCATATACATTTGGAATATCTGGAGTTGCCAGCGCTGGTACATACGCTAAAAAGCTGAGTATGTTATTAATGATGGGTGTAATTAAAAGTGAAAGTTCCGCTCAAGAAGAAATGGAAGAAAGATTAAGCCAATAAGCATCCCAATCTTGATTAGTACGGCAGATCCTAAGAGCAAGCATAGCCTTAGCATTTTCAATCG
>JBILGV010000146.1:0-8886 GCA_044350865.1 Pseudanabaena sp.
TAGGGCATCTACTCAAGTGGGATTTGCAGCCAAATTTGCGTGGTAAGAGTTGGCGATCAACTATTCGCGAACAAAGACGACAAATCCAAAAGCTAATCACAAAAAATCCTAGCCTCAAATCCTATTTGGACGAAGCCATGTCAGAAGGCTATGAATCAGCATTAGATCTAGTGGTGCGGGAAACACCTTTTGATTACAAAGATTTGCCACAGGTATGTCCTTATACGATCGCCCAAATTTTTGACAATAATTTTCCGATAGGCATAGAAATGGGTTGATTCTGTGTAACACTAGTAGATCGCACTTTTAGATAATCTCACAACTAAAAAAATGGCTAAAAACAAAGGTGTCCGTCTCGTTGTTACATTGGAATGCACAGAATGTCGCACTAATGCTAACAAGCGATCGCCTGGTGTGTCTCGTTATACGACCATGAAAAATCGTCGTAATACCACTGCAAGATTAGAACTAAAAAAGTTCTGCCCCCATTGCAACTCTCATACAGTTCACAAAGAAATTAAATAATTTTTAATAGTTAATTTCTAAAATTTCGTTAATCCATTAACTAAAATCGCATAATCCCAATCATGGCAATGAACTCCTCTTTTTATCGCAAGCGCCTCTCCCCGATCGCGCCTGCTGCCAAAATCGACTATAAAGATGTCGAATTACTGCGTAAGTACATCACCGAACGTGGCAAAATTCTTCCCCGTCGTATTACAGGCTTGACCGCAAAACAACAACGCGCTCTGACAACTGCAATTAAACAAGCTCGTGTTGTGGCGCTACTACCCTTCATCAACAAAGAAGGTTAAACAAAAAAGGGACGCAAAGCGTCCCTTTTTTATATTTTTTAAATATCGTGGATATTGAAATACAAATTTTCTTCAAAACAAATTGGACTTGTCGATAGCTGTGACTATCTGTGAGTATGACCTAACCAATAAATATTTTTTCTCTGTGATAGGCCAGAAAATCTAAATCTGGAGTAAATTTTTCAGGAAACCTTATTTGTTGATCGCTGTAAACGCCAAAATTTTCATCTAATGTCTTTTCAGGTAAAAAATCTCTGATGTAAGAACTCAAGATGATTTTATAGTCTGAACTAATTGTGATTAGTCCTCTATCAAATGCAGTATCTTGTGTCCTACTCAGGCAAAGTCCATTATGAGGGTTTAACCTTTGTTCTGGGTATTTACTCCAAGGTAAGATATGACTAGCGACTAAGAGTTCAGGAATTGGATTACCTGTAATACAACACCGTCCATAATAATTACCTAAAACAGTCTCTCGAAAGAAATTTTGACCAATGCGGACTTTCACATTAGCTTCGGACTCAGTTATGGCTGGTCTATGCTTAGTTTTTGGCGAAGATAATTTAGACTTCGTAGATTGTATTTCTAGCGGAGAATCATCAAATAACAACTGTAATTTCTCCTCACTTTCGTATCCCAAATCGTCCCAGTTCTCGTTAAACTCTTGCCATATTTCTCTATCTGCTCGGCTTGCCCCCTGAAGCCCTTTGATACCTTTTGCTTGCAAATCAGGATCAAGTGATGCGAAGTTAACCAGTTTCATTGCCAAACTACTTGGTGTTCTACCGAGCTTTTGTGAAACGTCAATGATTATGGGGGTACGATGATGAAGCTGTCCAAACGAGAGTTTACAATATAAATTCATTGCGATTATAAGTTCTTCTCGTGACCAACGCTTGCGTTCAGACATATTAGATTATAAGATTATCACGAAATAGAGTATTAGTATATTAAATAAACTGTCAATTTAGGATGTTAGGAATCTTTTATGCCACTGCAAACTCTTAGTAAAGATGAATCCAGTTTTTTGGAAAAAGTATTAATCAATCAATACATGAAACCTATTCAAAAAAGAATAGATATTTGGGTTGAAAAATCAGGAAATCCTCAATATGGCTGGAAAATAGTTTTCGATCATCTTGACGAAATTTTAAAAGATTTTCAAGATGATCTTGATAAAATTTTGGATATTAGATTATCTGCTGGCGAAATTTCCGACAAAAAACAAGCTATCCGCAGTATTTCTGGTAATTTGTTTGTAAACACAATTATCTATGTTTTCATTCAAAATAAACTGGTCGGTAATATTCCTGAAGGCATTTTTATTAATAATAAATCTGTAGTTCCTGAGTTTGAGAAAGTATTCACTATAACCATTGGAGAACATCTAGAAAAGCTAAATATAAATTTGATAATTTACTCTCTCAAAGAAAATTCAGAATTAAATAAATGTATCGCTCTTTTCCCTTTACAATCTGATGGAAATCAATTTAAAAAAGCATATAAGTGGAAACTTTTGATGGAAATTGCCATGTCAGATTGTGAGGTTCGTGATAAATATGAAATTACTTATGATCCGCCAACAGTGCCTCTGGTTTGTTTCGTAACAGTTAACTTTTATAACGAGATTAATAATCCCCAACATAGGGGAATGTTTAAGTTTTTCGATCGCGCATTTATTGGTAAACCGATTGATCCTCAAATCACCAACTTTATTTCTCCTCTTTCTACCCTGATTGGGTTTGTGAATGAAAAATTAATTTAGACATTGCTCGCTCACGCTGATGACCGATCGCGAGAGACTGTCAAAATCGTAACCGCCCTCTAATCCGAATAAAATTTTGGGTGTTAGTTCTAAACACAGCTTTGTGAAAGTTCCGAAATCTTCTGGTTTGAGGAGAATACTTGCTAGGGGATCGTCAGCATTGCCATCAAATCCTGCACTCACGATTAATAGATCAGGATTGAACTTTCGCAAAAAAGGCATGATCTGATTTTCAAATACGGGGAGATATTCAGCCATTGCTGACCCCGATCGCATGGGGATATTTAAAATATTGTTATGTGCGCCCGTCTCCTCTTTGCGTCCTGTCATTGGATAAAAAGGTGCTTGATGGGTAGAAACATAGGCAATATCGGCGCGATCCCACACTGCATCCTGTGTACCATTGCCATGATGCACATCCCAATCGAGAATGGCGACACGATCTAGATTTAAGCGATCGCAGGCTGACATCGCGGAGATCGCCGCATTACCAAAAATACAAAAACCCATACCCGAACGAGATCGCGCATGATGTCCTGGGGGACGGGCTAGCACAAAGGCGGGACGACCAGAATTTAAGACAATATCAACTCCATCTAGCCATGCACTGAGGGCTAAAAGTGCGACATCGTATGTTCGTGCCGAAGCGATCGTGTCACCATCGATATAGCCGCCGCCATGTGCAGTCATATTTTGCAAGGTTTCGATATATTCTTGGGTATGAAAACGGCGCACTTCATCAAGGATATCCGATCGCATTGAGGGTTCATGCCAATCTAATTGCTGGGCGATCGCAGAATTTTTTAAGCCATGAACAATTGCTGTTAGTCTCCCTGCTTTTTCTGGATGATAAGTGCCAGTATCATGTTCTAGAAACTTCTCAGAATAAATTATCGGAAATTTATGGTTTGTCTGATTAGTTAATTTTGAGGCGATCGCCGCATTGGCTGTAAACATAGGTGTTTTGGCTTATAAGTAGACAGACTTAACATAAAAGCTGTATCGCCTACACAGATTACAACACAGCTTTTATGGATTTATATTAAGCCGAAATGCTTATCTATATCTAAGGAATATTTGTTGCCTCCATAGGGACTAACGTTATAATCTGAGAATTACGGATTTGTTTAAAATCTTACACAGTCCCACAGCAATTTTATTTGGGTTTCCCTGTGGTCGATATGTCTCAATTAACACATCAGTCAGACACGGAAATCCTCGCCGTGCCTAAGGGGCTTGCTTTATTACTCCGAGAAATTATCGATCTTTATTACCATCAAACTGATCATGAAGATCCAACCGACAATCAGCCCAAACAATCCATAATCGCGTCTCTCAAAAATCTGATTGCCATAGAAAAAGAATCGTCTAACTATATAGAATTAGCCAACCAAGACTTAGTAGATTATTCCAATAATCTAGAAAACCCCACAAACTTCCTAAAAAGCTGGGATGATATATTTAAAGTCCATGTCTATATTGATACCGATATATATGGAGAACTAGATTCACGTCCTCCCGCCCTAGTTGAAATCGATGCCACCAATATTGTTAGTGAAACCGTAATTCAACATGAAGAGGCTACTGAGGCTTATGTTCAGTCATGGAAAGAGTTAGCGCAAAGTATGTCCTCTTTTCCTGAGGATTTATTCACTCGCCTCTGGACAACTACCGAAGTTGCGAAAATCTTGCAATGTTCATCCAGTAGTTTACGGCGATCGCGCAAAAATGGGCGCTTACCAATTAAGGTCAACAACTTTATCCTTGATTGTATTTCCCATGACGGCAAAAAGAGTTTATGGTTTGTCCGCCCCGCATAATATAGCAATGTCTTTTTTGCGTTTCAAAAATTACTTTTTACTAAAAAACATATCCTTGTATTGGGTGATGTTAATTCCATTTGTTGTGCAGATTTTTGGCGCAGTGGGATTAGTGGGATATCTTTCTTACCGTACTAGTGAATCAGCGATCGACAAATTGGCAACTCAAATAATGAATGAAGTTGGCGATCGCATCGATCAAAATATTATTACTTATCTAAGCAAACCCAATGAGATTAACCGAAATAATGCTGCTAGCATCAAACTGGGAATATTAGACTGGAAAAACTTAAAAGCGGTTGAGAAATATTTTTGGCAGCAATCAAAAATTTTTGCTAATGTCTCCTCGGTAGCGATCGCCAATGAACAGAAAGAAATTCTGATTGTTGAAAAATTAGACAATGGTTCAAGAGCCATTCGCTTAAGGGATCAATCAACTAATTACAATTGGGATAACTATTTAGCTGACGACAATGGCGATCGCATCCAACTTTTAAGGCGATCGTCTACTTACGATCCCCATAATGATCCCCCCAATAATCCTTGGTATAGACAAACAAAAAATGAAAAAAGATCACTATGGCGATTGAATGTTTCCTTGGCAAATCCCCAAGCACCAACATTGATAGCCATAAATTTCCAGCCATTTTTTGATCGGGACAATAATTTTCAAGGCGTACTCGGAGCATCAGTTTCGCTAGCCCAATTAAGTGACTTTCTTCAAAAGTTGAAAATAGGTAAAACAGGGCAAGCGTTTATTCTGGAACGCAATGGCAAGCTGATTGGTGTTTCCACAGGAACGGCTCCATTTCGTCAAGGCTTACTGGCTCCCTTGACTCCAGAAAATACTCTCAAAAATGTCGATCCCAACAATCGGCGATTAAGTGCTTTAGAAAGTAATAATGTCCTAACCAAAGATATTTATCAGTATTTAATGTCTCGTTTTGAGGATTTATATAACATTACTGAACGTCAACAGTTTCGAGTTAAGAAAAATGGGATTGCTTATTTTGTCCAAGTTTTACCACTTCGGAGTGAACTCACCGATCAGGATTTAGACTGGTTAGCCGTGATTGTAATTCCAGAATCTGACTTTATGACTGAGATTCAGGCAAATGCTAATTTGACGATCTTGTTATCTGGGCTGATTCTATTTATATCTATTTGGTTGGGATTAATCACAGGGCGATGGATTTCTCGACCAATTTTGCGATTAAGTGATGCGAGTATCGCCTTAGCGAAGGGAGAATGGCAGAATTTGTCCGAAGATATGGCGATCGCGGAATTCAAAACTCTCGCTAAGTCGTTCAATTCGATGTCGGAGCAACTACATGAAGCTTTTGTTCAAGTCGAAAATTCACTACGAGAATCAGAAGATAAATTTGCCACGATTTTTCAGGTAAGTCCCGATCCCATCTGGATTTCCACCTTGTCAGAGGGTAAATACTTATACGTCAATCAAAGTCTTTGTCATTTTTTGGGAATATCTCAAAGCGATATTATTGGCAACACGTTTATGGGACTAGATTTATGGAATAACGTTGAAGACATCGAATGTTATTGGCAGAAGCTGAGCACTGACGGATATATCCAAAACTTTGAAGTGGAAATTCGTACCGCACTTGGTGATCTTAAGACAGTTTTGATATCAGCAAGTCTGGTTTATCTTGATGGTCAGGATTGTGAAATTGGGATCATGAAGGATATTAGCGATCGCCAACAAACAGAACTAAACTTACGCGAAAACAGGGCAAAACTTAGAGAAGCATATACCGAACAGAACACCTTGTTAGGCGCTCTAACGGATGTAGTGTTAGTTCGCAATCGTGAGGGGCGTTGTCTTAAAGTTGCTCAGACTAAAAGCTTGTATTTAAAAGGCTCCCGAGAAGAGGTTCTTAGTAAACCAATTCACGAAGAACTTCCCGAAGATACTGCAAATATAATTTTGGAAACCATTCAAAAAGCCTTGCTCACCAAGCAAATGGCTAGTTGTGATTATGTTCTAGACATCGATGGTCGGGAGTTGTGGTTTTCTTCTAATATTTCGCCTTTAACTGAAGATACAGTTATTCAAATTTCAAGAGATATTACCGATCGCAAACTTTCGGAAATCACCCTAGCAAAAGCAAAAGAAGAAGCAGAAGCGGCGACTAAAGCGAAGAGTGAGTTTCTATCAAATATGAGTCATGAAATTCGGACTCCAATGAATGGAGTTTTAGTAATGGCGCAAATACTTGCCACGACAGAGCTTGATGAAGATCAACAGGACTTAGTAAAAACTATCGTTGAAAGTGGTGATTTTCTATTAACGATCATCAACGATATTCTTGATTTTTCTAAAATTGAATCAGGAATGTTGGAACTAGAGAACAAAGAATTTGTATTGATAGATGTTGTTAAATCCGTTTATGATTTGCTGAATAGTCAGGCTATTACTAAAAAAATCGATCTCCAATATGCGATCGCCCCTGACATACCGACAAAGGTAATGGGCGATAGCTCTCGGTTGCGCCAAATCTTAATCAATCTCACGGGTAATGCGATCAAATTCACCCAGCAGGGTAGTATCGCGATCGCAGTTACGGGTACTTCACTATCTGAACCAAACAAATATCAACTTAAATTTACGGTTAGAGATACTGGTATTGGTATTCAAAGCGATCGCATTGGCAAGTTGTTTCAAGCATTCACACAAGCAGATACTTCAACTAGTCGTAAATATGGTGGCACTGGTTTAGGCTTAGCAATCAGTAAACGACTTGTGGAATTAATGGGCGGCACGATTTGGGTGGAGAGCTTGGGAGCGATCGGTGGATTCCCTCCTTCAGATTGGCAATCCGAACTAGTTACGCAAGGTTCTGTATTCTATTTCATAATTAATGTGAATATCGCGTAAACCCTAATTTTTTGTAGAGGCAACGCATGAATTGTTCCTGCATTTTAGTTTAAGAAGCCTTTAGTTCCTGTTGATAAGAAAAAACATCCAAAACAACTGACTTAATTGGCTTAGATTTGCCATGCAGCATAACTCTAATATCTTCAGATGTTTTAGCACTAAAAACTTCTTCACCACATTGAGAACAAACAATAGCAGGAATATTTTCGACTAGATAAAATTTAGTGTTGATTTCAAAAACCTCACTCACATATTCAGCATGAGACTGATTTGAACCGCAAACGTGACACTTAAACATTAGTTAATTCTCCTTACCTTAAAATCAATCCAATCATTCTGATTCGGCTCATACAAAGTAATAATTTTAGTGACATCTGATTCCATTCTAGAAACCTGTATATGTAAGGCTCTGTCAGTCTTAGTAAACCCTAATAACAGACTGCTTGGAGCATATTTATCATCTGGATAGTCCTCTATTATTACTACATTTTCACTTATCTCCCTAATTTCATCGTTACTAATATTTCGCTCAGTCTGACGCTTTAAAGCGTGTCTTGTTAACTGAAACTCTTCGGAGTATAGTTGCTGGCGTATTTCTTCAAGAGATTTCATTTTTGCCCAATCTCATCTCTTTGGAATTTCATTAAATATATTATAGCAATAGCAGTTTTGATATCCAGTCACTTTAGCAGTTGGCTACTACACAAACGCATCAAAATCAAAAAATTTAGGAGCAATTCATGAACTGCTCCTAGGCGAAAGTTTAGACTAAAGTCAGTATTTATGCTTTAGCAACAAGATTTAAAGCGATCGCATCTTTAATGCGCTGAATCACAAAACCCTTATCCAAATAGGAAAGTAAACTTCCCGCCTTCGGTCCACGCTCCTTATTTAAGAAAGTGAAATAGACTGCCGCAAAAGCATCTTTCTGGGAAATTGTGACTTGCTTAGAAACGCTAAACAGCAAAGTTTGGAGTTTGTCGCCATCCCACTCTACATCTGCTTCCAGATTAGGAACTAGAGCTTCAAAATATGTCACCTGCTCGGCGGTGAGATTACTTGCTTTATCAGGGATTGAATCTAGATATAGCACCAATTTCTCTTCTTCATCGGCATAGTCTTGCAACCACTTTTTGCCAACTCGAATGCGATCGCGGACTACTTCCCAATCGCGATCGCTCAATGGATTAGCACTTCTAGCCACAATTTCAGCTTCGAGATCGAGGTGAGGAATTTGCAACAGGGAAATCAAGGTACTAAAATCAAAGCCTTGATAACCTTCTACTTTCTCATCAGTATTCAATTGCGAATAAACTAAAGGAACTAAATCCTCAAGCGCCTTTTCATCCTTGACTGTATCCGCCTGATATTTGTCAATCAAGGTGTCATAGTCACGGAATAAACGGGTAATGGTTTCGTAGTTAGGCGAGAAGTTAATCACACTGCGGGGCTGAGTTCGCAACATCAAGAAGCGTAGTAATTCAGGTGGTAACAGATCGGCAATTTCCCTAGCGCTAGAACCAACACCTTTGGAAGAACTCATTTTTGTGCCATTCACCAAAATAAACTCGTAGGGCGCATGGGTAGGTG